>CAYWOM010000291.1:0-3248 GCA_964459905.1 uncultured Polaribacter sp.
AGTTTTTGTAACAGGTGTGCCTGCTCCATGACCAGCATTGGTTTCTATTCTAATTAAAACAGGACTTTCTCCAGCTTGTTTTTCTTGTAATTCTGCAGCAAATTTAAAACTGTGTGCTGGTACAACTCGATCATCATGATCTCCGGTGGTAACTAATGTGGCAGGATAAGATGTTCCCTCTTTTACATTATGTACAGGAGAATATCCCTTTAAATAGTTAAACATTTCTTTGCTTTGTTCTGCTGTTCCGTAATCATACGCCCAACCTGCACCAGCGGTAAATGTGTGATAACGCAACATGTCTAAAACGCCAACAGCTGGCAGGGCAACTTTTATTAAATTGGGTCTTTGCGTCATTATTGCACCTACTAAAAGGCCACCATTAGAGCCACCTCTAATTGCTAAATAATCTGATGATGTATACTTTTCTGCAATTAAATATTCTGCTGCCGCAATAAAATCGTCAAAAACATTTTGCTTTTTTAGTTGTGTTCCAGCATCGTGCCATTTTTTACCATATTCGCCTCCACCACGTAAATTTGGCACTGCATATACACCGCCTTGCTCCATCCAAACTGCGTTTGCAATACTAAAACTAGGGGTTAAACTTACATTAAAACCACCATAACCGTATAATATAGTTGGGTTTTCTCCGTTTAATTCTATGCCTTTTTTGTGGGTAATAATCATCGGTATTTTAGTGCCATCTTTTGAAGTGTAAAAAACTTGATTACTGATATAATCATCAGAATTAAAAGCAATTGATGGTTTCCAATAAGATTCATACGTTCCGTCTTTTGGATTAAATTTATAAGAAGAATTTGGGGTGTTGTAATTTGTAAAAGAAAAATACAATTCTTTAGCTTCTGTTTTTCCTCCAAAACCACTAGAAGAACCAACGCCTGGTAATTTTACTTCTCTAATTAATTTTCCATCAAAATTATATTGTAAAACTTTAGAAACAGCATCTACCATATATTCTGCAAAGAAATAACCAGCGCCAGAATTTAAGCTTAAAACATTTTCTGTTTCAGGGATAAAATCTATCCAGTTTTCTGACGTTGGATTCGAAAAATCTACTGTAACAACTTTTTTGTTTGGCGCGTTTAAATTGGTTACTAAATAGAGCTTCGTTCCTCTATTTTCTGCAACATAGGTATCGCTTTTAACATGGTTTAAAATAGTAATCAATTTAGTATTTGGTTTTGATAAATCTTTAATAAAAAGTTTGTTTCCTGAAGTAGAAACAGCAGCCGAAATAACCAAATAGTTATTATCTTCTGTTACATAACCACCAATATATCTATGCTTTTCTGATGGTTTTTCACCAAAAATTACGGTGTCTTCTTTTTGTAAAGTGCCTAATTTGTGATAATATAATTTGTGTTGATCTGTTTTTGCAGACAATTCACTTCCTTTTGGTTTATCATAAGAAGAATAATAAAAACCTTCGTTTTTGTACCAAGAAATACCCGAAAATTTCACATCTACTAAGGTGTCTTCTTTAATTAGTTTCGATTCGGCATCCATAACTATTATTTTTCGCCAATCAGAACCTCCTTCAGAGATTGAATACGCAACCGTTTTACCATCTTTAGAAAAACTTAAAGAACCTAACGATGTGGTTGCATCCTCGGAAAAAGTATTAGGATCTAAAAATACTTCTGTCTCAGATTCTCCTTTTTTTCTATAAACAACATACTGATTTTGCAAACCATTATTTTTATAAAAATAGGTATAACCTCCTTCTATAAAAGGGGTTCCTACTTTTTCGTAATTCCACAATTCTGATAAACGTTCTTTTAATTGTTCTCTATATGGAATTTTACTTAAATAATCGAAAGTAACTTCGTTTTCAGATTTTACCCAATTTTCGGTTTCTTTACTTCTATCGTCTTCTAACCATCTGTAATTGTCTACAACTGCTGTTTTAAAAATGGTGTCTACAATTGGTTTTTTACTAGTTTCTGGGTATTTCAATTCAGTATTTCTTTGTTTGACTTCTTCTTTACAAGAAACAAAAATGGCACTTGCAAAAAAAAGAGGGATGAGTATTTTATTTTTCATGATAATTGATGTTTGGTAATCTTTTCAAAATTAGTAGTTATGTTGCATATTTAAAGCCTTTTAACAGTTTTTAACAGTTAAAACCTGTTTTTTATAAACTAAAAGTAATTTTGAGTATTTAAAAACGACTAGTTTTGTAAAGAATTAAAAGTATATTTTAAAGAAATAATCAATTAGTAAAACGTCGACTTTGTCGCGGTTAAAATTACAATTTATGACAGAAAATTTAACAAAAGAAACATTTTTAGAAAAGGTATTTAATTTTGAGAAAAATAAAGATTGGGCTTTTGAGGGAAAAAGACCCGCTTTAATAGATTTTTATGCAGATTGGTGTGGACCTTGTAAATCTTTAGCACCAGTATTAGAAAAATTATCTGAAGAATATGAAGGAAAAATTGATATCTATAAAATAGATACAGAAGCAGAACAAGAATTAGCTGCTGCTTTTGGTATAAGAAGTATACCATCTATGTTATTCTGTCCGGCAGAAGGAGAACCACAAATGGCAAACGGAGCGCTACCAAAACCAGAATTAGAACGCATTATTAAGGACGTTTTAAAAGTAGAGAAATAAAAAAAAGTGTTTAAACAAAATTGTTTAAACACTTTTTAAAAGAGTTAATAATTAACTTTAATTTAAAACTTTAATTTCTACTCTTCTGTTTTCATATAACTCATCTTTACTACAAGAGCTACATGTTACGCAACTACTAATAGGAGCGTTTTCTCCTTTTCCGTAAGAGAAAATTTGAGAAACAGCAATACCTTTATCTAAAAGATAAAGTTTAACTGCATTTGCTCTTTTTTCAGACAAACCTTGATTTAAAGAAACATCACCTCTACAATCAGTATACCCTGTAATCATAAATTTTTTTTTAGAATATTTTTTCATAACAGAAACAGCATTGTCTAATATTGAGAAATATTGAGCCTTAATTACAGCTTTGTCTTTATCAAATTTAATACTCTTAAGTTCAAAATTTAATTTTTCTAAATCTTTTTCTTGTGTTTTTTTAGTTGGGCAACCGCCATTACTAATTTCTCCTTTAGCAGAAGGGCATTTATCAATTCCATTAGCAACTCCATCATTATCTGTATCTAATTCTGTTCCGGCACTATCAACAATATCATTAACTAAAGTATTTGTTTCTTTATCAAATTCATTAATTACTCCATCTTTT
>CAYWOM010000292.1:0-3248 GCA_964459905.1 uncultured Polaribacter sp.
CTAATAGTATTTTTCCTCCAAAAAATGCTTCTAAATGTTCTTCAAAAAGCAAGCCTACAATTACAGCAGGTATCATTGAAGCAATTATTTTCAAAGAGAATTGTGTTTGTTCATTCCATTTAAATTGAAGCAAGCCTTTAAAAATCTCTACTACTTCTTTTCTAAAGATGGCCAAAGTGCTCAGTGCAGTTGCAAAGTGTAAAACAACGGTAAAAGTTAAGCTTTCTTGAGGTACGGAAGTGTCACCTAAAATAACTTTTGCAATTTCTAAATGTCCACTAGATGATACAGGCAAAAACTCAGTTAATCCTTGAATAAGTCCAAGAAAATAGATTCAATAATATCCATTCTTATTTTTTAGGGTTTGCTAAAATAGCGTAAATCTCTATTGCTAAACCAACAATTACTAATGTTGGTGCTAAACGAATTCGTCTCCAATTATAAATTTCTTCATTAAAAACTTCAGGATTATCACTTCCTCCTCCTGACATAAATATAAAGCCTAAAGTGATAAATATGATACCAACAATCATTATCATATAATTTCTTTTACCAAATAAAAAAGTTGGTTTTTGTATTATTTCTTTTTCCATATTATTAATAATAAAGTTCGTCTGTTTGTAAGTTTAAAAAGCGCTGTGTTGCAAAAAAAGTACTTAACCAGGTAATAATAAATGCTATTAAAATTATGCCTCCTGCTAAATAACTTAAAGTAATATAATCTTTAATTAAACCTAAACTTGGGGCAAATTTATCTAAGTAATAAATAACTACAGCCAATGCAATTAATGCTAAAATGGCACCAACCATACCTAATCTTATGCTTCGCCAAATAAATGGTTTTCTAATAAAACTTTTTGTTGCACCAACCATTTGCATGGTTTTTATATTAAATCTTTTAGAATATATAGTTAGTCTTATAGAACTGTTTATTAAAATCATTGCTACTAAACCAAAAAAAGCACTTAAAACAAACAACCAAAAACTGATTCTTTTAATATTTTTAGTCAATAATTTTATTAGTGGTTTGTCATAAGAAACATCTGCAACAAAAGCATTTTTAAGAAAACGTGCTTCTAATTCTTGCATTTTTTCTGGAGTTACGTAGTTCGCTTTTAAGTAAATATCTATTCCGTTTTTAAGTGGATTTTTACCTAGAAACTGTAAAAAATCCTCCCCAATTTCTTTGCTATATTTTTTGGCTGCTTGCTCTTTAGAAGTATAAATTATTTTTTTTGTAAATTCTTCTTTTTGTAAAGAAGTTTTAAAAGTACTAATCTGTTTTTTTGTAACATTATCTTTTAAAAATAATGAAATAGCTACTTTTTCTTTTACACGATTAGCAACTAAGGTAGATTTTAACAAAATCAACCCTAAAACACCAACCATAAAAAGCACCAAAGCAATACTAATTACAACAGATATGTATGAAGACTGCAAGCGTTGTTTTTGATAAGAATCAAATTTTGAAGACATTTTTATTTTTTACTTTTTAAAACGTTGCAAGATAATAATTAGTATGCATTTATACTTACAGTTATAGGTATTTTTAAGTTATACCTTAGCTCTTTCTTGGCACAACTCTATAAGAACACCGTTTGTGGATTTTGGATGCAAGAACGCCACCAATTTATTATCCGCACCTTTTTTAGGTGTTTTATTTAAAACAGTAAAACCTTCTTTTTGCAACCTTTCTATTTCTGAATAAATATCTGTAACCGCAAATGCTATATGATGTATTCCTTCGCCTTTTTTTGCAATAAATTTTGCAATAGGACTCTCTGAATTTGTAGCTTCTAACAATTCAATTTTATTAGCACCAACTTCAAAAAAAGAAGTTTTTACGCCTTCTAAAACTACTTCTTCTACTTTATAATGTGGTTTTCCAAAAAGTGATGCAAATAATTTATTTGATGTTTCTAAGTTTTTTACAGCGATGCCTATGTGTTCTATTTTATTCATAGAATAAAAATAGTAAAACCATCTTAACTATAAGATGGTTTTACTATTTTTCCTAAAAAATTATTGAAGCTCTTAATTTTATTCCAAATTTAATCCGCTACCCTTTATCAACTAACAATTCTTCCATATACTTTTTTGTATCTGCATTGTAAATACCAGAAACATCTAGAGAATCTTTAGTTGCTTGTAAATGCTTTATTGCATTTTCTGTTTTAGAGCCATAATCTCCATCTGAAGTACCAGGACTAAATCCTAACATTTTTAATATATTTTGAAGATTTATAACCTGATTTCCTCTTGCTCCTTTTCTAATTGAGCTTTTTGGGAGTGTTAGTGTTTGTGTATTTTTTAATCTTCTAAAAGACAGAACCCTTTCTGTTGGATATGCAGAAATAGAAACCGCATCTCCTTGGTTACCTCCTAAAACATAAACCCTAGTATGATCTTTAGAAAAACCCAAATAAACTCCAACATGCCCTAAATGAGAGAAAATATGTTCTCTCCAAAAAACAACAATGTCTCCTGGTTCTGGCTCTTTTGTTTCGAAACCTACATGCTGCCAAGATCTTGCAGCAGCAGATTTAGATCGTTCTAGATTTACTTGTTTTGCTACCCAATTTAAAAAAACACTACACCAAGGAGTTTCATCATCATTAATCCATGTAAAATTACATTCTTTTGCATATTGAAGAATACGTGCGTTGTCTTTTATTCCTTTTATTTCTTTAGTACCAAATTCTTTTATTGCTACCTCTAGTAGATTTTTCATATTTAAATCTTAATATTACTATAAAGTTGAAAAGAAATAAACAATTCACCAAAAGGGAATAGCTGTTTTTTTTGAAGAAAAAGAACGAAATAAAAAAGATGTTTTAACGCTAGAAGAGAGTCTTAGAAATTTAAAAAACATCTAAATCTAAAAAAGACAAGATGTTTTAAGCAATTTTCTTTGCACTGTTTTCTTAGGAACTATTACCATTTCTGCTCAAAACAGTACCAATAGTAGTCAAGAAATTAAGAATTTAATTGCTAAAAAAAGAACATACAACAAAGCCTTTGGCTTTGGGTATAGAATACAAGTTTATTACGGAAACGAAACAACAGCAAAAAGCCTTCGAGCTAAATTTAAAATCGATTTCCCTACTGTTTACAATGGTCTTACCTACGATCAGCCTTATTGGAAAGTACAAGTAGGTAATTACAAAACAAAACTAGAAGCCGATAAAGCGGTACTGCAATTTAAAGAAAAATTCTCTGGTCTTATTGTTGTTCCAATGCGAAAATAA
>CAYWOM010000293.1:0-3245 GCA_964459905.1 uncultured Polaribacter sp.
TCTTTTACTATGTGCGTAGTTTTAGGTACCGGAGGTACAACACCAATTCCTAAAAGCAGGGCAATAATTAAATGTTTATTAGTGGTTTCTTTCATAAGAACAAATCAATCTTTTTTCAATGTTGTAAATATAAATCATTTAAATGATGGGTAAAATTTTATTTAACTTTAGAAAGTTACCATTCATCTAAATAAAATTACGTTTAAAAGCATCATTTAAAATTTTTAAAAAGAATTAAGACTATTTTTGCCTTGTACATCACAAATAAAATCTTCGATAATGAAAGTATTAGTAATAGACGACCAAAAATTAGTGTTAATTCCTTTAGAAAATAGATTAAATGAGTTAGCTTATGAAGTCTTTACGGAGACTACTGCAAGAAAAGGAATAGCATTATATGATTCTATACAGCCAGATTTAGTAATTGTAGACTTAAATATGCCAGGAGTTTCTGGTTTAGAAGTTGTAAAGCATATTAGAGAAAAATTAAAAAAAGAAACACCAATTATGATATTATCTGGCAATACAGATGATGAAATGATTACTACTGCTTTCGATTTAGGAATAAATGATTACATGAAAAAACCTTTAAGTTTAGCCGAGGTTTGTGCTAGAGTAAAACGACTAATTGGAGTGCCAGAAACTAAAAATATAGCAAAAGTATACAAAAATGTAATTATACAACAAAGATGTGTTGGTGTTGTTATACCTTGTTATGACGAGGAAAAAAGACTGTTAAGCAAAGAGTTTACCAATTTTATAGAAAAAAATTCTGGCTATCATTTATGCTTTGTAAATGATGGTAGTAAAGACAATACGTTACAAGTTTTAAACGATTTAAGAAAAGGAAGAGAAGATTTTATAACCGTCTATGATTGTGAGAAAAATGGAGGTAAAGCAGAAGCTGTAAGACAAGGAATGTTGTTTATGGCTAAAAAAGAAGATTTAGATTATATCGGTTTTTTAGATGCAGATTTATCTACAGATTTAACAGATTTCGACAATTTAGTTAAAACCATAGAAAATTCTAATTACAAGATTGTAAGTGGTTCTAGAATATCTAGAATGGGTGCAGATATTACTAAAGAATCTGCAAGAAAAATTATTAGTTTAACCATTAATTTTATTATCAGAAAAATTCTTTCCATGGATTTTAAAGACACACAGTGTGGCGCAAAAATATTTCACAAAGACGTTATAGAAATTTCGTTTGGTAAAAAATTTGTAACTCAATGGATTTTTGATGTAGAAATCTTTAAAAGAATAACGCTTCATTATGGGTTAAAAAAAGCAAAAGAAATACTTTGCGAACAACCATTAGATAGATGGATTCATACAGATGGATCTAAGCTGTCTATGAAAGATTCTATTAAAATTGTTGGGCAATTAGGGCAAATAGCTTGGACCTATAGAAATAATAAACAATATAAAAAAAAATTAAACTTTGCATAACATTTTTTAACAATGAATACCGGAATAATTATGTTGTTTTCTAATAATGAAAACGAAATTAAAGAAAATCAGTTTGATGCTTTTTTAAATAAAAATAATGCTAAAATTTGTTTTGTAAATAACGCAAGTAAAGACAATACTTTAGAAATGTTAAAAGGCATTAATAACAAAACCACTAAGAACATAACTATTTTAGATGTAAAGAAGAATAAAGGATTAAAAGCTGCCATTAAAGCCGGTGCCAGATATTTAATGAACAACAATGATATAAGCTCAATTATCTATTTCGAATTTTATAAAAATAAAGATTTTAAAAATTTAGAATATATGTTAGATGTTATATTTAATATGAGAAAATATATAAAAAGAATAGCAAATAAAGAGAGTAGAAGTACCTTGAAAAATGTTTATTCATTAGAAGAATTAACAAAACAACAATAAAATAAGTGCATAATGAAAACTACATTACTTTCATCTAAATTGTTTCCATTAAAAGGAGAAATACAAAATTATGCTTGGGGAGGAGAAAGCTATATTTCTAAATTATTAAAAAAGGAAATACAGCAAGTTAAATGTGCAGAATATTGGTTAGGCGCACATAGCAGTGCGCCATCTTTTATTACAACCGCAGAAGGTAAAATACCATTAGATAGTTATCTAGAAGCTAATTTAACTGAAAGTTTAGGAGCAGCAACACTTAAAAAATTTGGAAAACTACCTTTTTTATTTAAAGTATTAGATGTAAAAGAAATGTTGTCTATACAAGTGCATCCTACAAAGAAAGAAGCAGAGAAAGGTTTTAAACATGAAAATGATTTAAAGATTCCTTTAAACGCGCCTTATAGAAATTATAAAGACAACAATCATAAGCCAGAAATTATGGTTGCTTTAAGTGAATTTTGGCTTTTGCATGGTTTTTTATCAGAAAGTAAATTGATAGATGTTTTAAATGAAAATAAAGAGTTTAAATCTTTAATATCTATTTTTAAAAATGATGGATATTTAGGAATCTATAAAAAGGTAATGAAACTATCTATTGAGGAAAGTAATAATTTATTAGCTCCTTTGGTTGATAGAATTTTACCTTTGTATTTAGCGGGTAAATTAAAAAAAGATACACCTCATTATTGGGCAGCAAAAGCAGTTGCTACCTTAAAAAATACTACAAATTTTGATAAGGGAATATTTTCTATTTACTTTTTTAATCTTGTAAAAATTAACAAAGGCGAAGCAATTTTTCAAGACGCAGGTATTCCTCATGCATACCTAGAGGGGCAAAATATAGAATTAATGGCAAATTCAGACAATGTTTTAAGAGGTGGTTTAACTCCAAAACATATAGATGTAGACGAACTTTTAAAACACATTTCGTTTAAAGAAACCTTGCCTAATATCTTAAAAGGTAGCTTACAAAAAGATGGTTTAGAAACAATTTTTACTACATCAGCTCCAGATTTCGAATTAAGTAAAATTGATTTATTAGTTGCCGAAACTTACAAATATAAAACCAAAACACCCGAAATTTTAATGCTTTTAGACGGGCATGTAAAAATTAAAGAATCTGGTTCTAAAACTTTTTTAGTACTCTCTAAAGGTGAAGCTGTTTTTTTGAAAGCAAATTGTAAATATGAGATATCTTCATTATTAAAAACAACTATTTATAAAGCAAAAGTTGGTAAACTATAAAGTATAAACTAGCTAATAAATTTGGTACTATTTTTATGCTACTTTTTGATTGTTTTTAATTTTTAGTTTTAATTCAAATTCCGCTGGCGATTTATACCCTAATGTCG
>CAYWOM010000294.1:0-3243 GCA_964459905.1 uncultured Polaribacter sp.
TATTTAAATGATTATTATGTATATCAATGACGTTTTCATTGAAGCTGCAAATATAATGTTATTTTTTTGAATAGCAGAAAGTTTTAAATATCAAAAAAGTCTTTTAAAGAAATATCTAAAGCATTGCAAATAATAGCAATTGTTGCAACATTTGATGTTACAATTCCTTTTTCTATTTTATAAATATATTGCCGGTCTTTATTGGTTAACTGTCCAAGTTCGGTTTGTGTAATGCCTTTTTTTTGCGTAAAAATTGAATTCTATTTCCAATAAATATTGTAATAGTTTTTTTAAGGTGTTTATTTTTATATTAGATAATTCGTCCATAGGACGAAATGCATCATTAAAAAAACATATTGTAACCTTAAAATACTACATTCAAAATATTTTATCATATTTGAAAATAAAATTACTTTAAAAAATAAAATTCAAGAACTTGGTTATACAGGAATGGATTTTAAACCACTAGAGGAAATAAACCCACATATTAATATTGAAATTATATGATAATTAAATTTACTAAACTCTTATTAATAGTATTTCTTTTATTTTTATCAGAAGTTAACTCTCAAGAAAGAATAACATTTCCTCACAATGTAATTTTAAAAGATAAAAACAATATTAATATAACTTCAAAAATATTTTTTAATTTTAAAAACCCTTTAATTATAGATTATTGGGCAACATATTGTAAACCTTGTATACAGCAATTAGACGGCTTAAAAGATATTTATAAAGAATGGCAACAAAAATACGGAGTGCAAATAATTGTAATTTCTATTGACAAAAAAAGTGATAGAAAAAAAGCTTTAAAAATTATTAAAAAACATAATTGGCCTTTTCAATTTTATTTTGACCATAAAAAAGAATTATTAAAGCAATTAAGTCCTATTAATTTTGTGCCGCAATCTTTTATTTTTGATGGAAAATTTAATAAAGTTAAGAGTTATAAAGGAGCTAAATTTAAAATGCTTCCTGGACAAAAATTAGATGTAAGAAATTTTAAACCAGATTTAAGTAATTATGTAAAGGTATTAGACTCTTTAACAAGGGTTAACTAATTAAAAAGCCAGTCAAAAGTCTAGTTTATACTTTTTTTACCTTAAGTAAATTAAGTCAGCGTTTTATTCCTCAAATAAACTAAGTCTCAAGTAATTTGTATTCTGCATTTGATAGAAAAATCAGCTCAATTTATTCAGAATTTTAGTCCTTAAATATCAGCTTTTTTTTATATCCATATTTTCCAGTCTCGAGTGCTTACCGCATTATTTTTAGCCACAGAATATGGTTAATAAACGGATGTTGCAACAACTAAAGTCCTTTAAAGGATTACTATCTATTTTAAACTTTTAATGTTTTTCCTTTTTGCTTAGCTACTTCATTTCTTTCAATTTTATGATCGGGTCTTGTCCATTTTGGTTTTTCACCCAAAGCTTCAAATTTAGATGCCGATGCTTCTACCGTTTTTGGTTGTACTTTTTTAGTAAATGGTTTCTGCGGACTTAAACCCAACAACTTAAACATTTTCATATCTTCCTCTACATCAGGGTTTGGGGTTGTTAGTAATTTATCGCCTGCAAAAATAGAATTTGCGCCTGCAAAGAAACACATTGCCTGTCCTTCTCTACTCATTTGCGTTCTTCCGGCAGATAAACGTACTTGCGTTTCTGGCAATACAATTCTGGTGGTGGCAACCATTCTTATCATGTCCCAAATTTCTACTGGTTTTTCGTCCTCCAAAGGCGTTCCTTCAACAGCAACTAATGCATTTATTGGCGTAGATTCTGGTTGTGGGTTTAAGGTAGATAACGCAACTAACATTCCTGCTCTATCTTCTGCATTTTCTCCCATCCCAATAATTCCGCCAGAACAAACTGTTACGTTTGTTTTACGCACATTATCTATAGTATCTAAACGATCTTGATACCCTCTTGTAGAAATTACTTTTTTATAATATTCTTCGGATGAATCTAAATTATGATTATACGCATACAAACCAGCTTCTGCCAATCTTTGTGCCTGATTTTCAGTTACCATACCTAGCGTACAACAAACTTCCATATCTAATTTATTAATAGTTCTAACCATATCTAAAACTTGGTTAAACTCTGGCCCATCTTTTACATTACGCCAAGCTGCACCCATACAAACTCTAGAACTTCCGCTTTCTTTGGCTCTTAATGCTTGCGCTTTTACTTGGTTTACAGTCATTAAATCATTTCCTTCTACATTGGTATGATATCTTGCTGCTTGCGGGCAATACCCACAATCTTCAGAACAACCACCTGTTTTTATAGAAAGTAATGTAGATACTTGTACCACATTTGGGTCGTGTTGTTTTCTGTGGATTGTTGCAGCACGGTATAACAACTCCATTAAAGGTGTATTATATATTTCTAAAACTTCTTCTTTAGTCCAATTGTGTCTTACTTCGCTCATAAATAATCGCTTGATTTTCTAGTTCAAAAATACGTTAATTCGTTTATTTTTTGAATCCTTTTCTTAAAACTTCTTCAATTCCTTCTAGATTCTCACTAAACTGCATCATTTGTGCTAAAACTTGTGTCATTTCATTTGCATTTCCAAAACCTTTTAGTTTATTGTTTTTTACAAATGTTATTTTTATTTTTTCCCAACGTTTTTGTTCATCCGCAGTTAATAAATTACCTAATTCTTTATATTTTAAAAGATTAGATTCTGCCGCACTTGTTAAGGTTTGTGATTCGTTTTCATAATGAGACAACAACAAAATTTCCAATTCTTTGTTATTCATAATTGGTACAATCTTCGCCACCAATTTATTCATATCTCTGTAAGATCCTTGTAATTTAAAATTAGGTTCTGTTCTGTTTAAATCATCCATAGCAGCAGATTTTATATAGGCTGCATTTACCTCCATTACTCGATCTCTTATGATAACAACTTTCTCTAAAACAGACAAATAATCGTTTAATTCTTGTTTGGTATAATTCCCTTTAAGTTCAACTCCTTCTTTGTTTCCGGTTTCAACAATTTTTACTAGTTCATAAATATCATCAAAATTTGAATTGGAAACTTGACTTAAAACAGAATTTGAAGTCAATGAATTTTCTATCAAACTCATTTTAAATAACGACGCTGTATCTCCAATAATATCTCCCAAATTATAAATATCTGCTCTGTTGGCAAGCATATCAGGAATCTGAAATTTATCGCCACTTTCTGTATATGGGTTTCCAGCCATAATTACACAGAACTTTTTAT
>CAYWOM010000295.1:0-3231 GCA_964459905.1 uncultured Polaribacter sp.
CATACGAGATCTGACTGTGTGACTGTAGTTCAGACGTGTGCTCTTCCGATCTCTAAAACCTGATTCTTGTAAACCTTTAACTATGCTGTCTAAAGTTTCATTAAATTTAGAAGATGCAGTTAAAACAAAAGACATATTTAATAAAGCTTCTTTATGTTTTACTACATAAGGCTGTCTTAAAACTCTACCTAAAATTTGTTCTACCTCAACAGCAGAAGATTTATCAGCCAAAGAGGCTAAAATATAAGCATTGGGGCAATCCCAACCTTCCTTTAAAGCATTTACAGTAATAATGTATTTAACAGGGCAATCTTTAGACATTAAATCAATCCCTTTTAACTCATCTATACCACTTGTTTTAATTTTTATCTGTTCTTCTGGAATTTTTAAAGCAACTAACTTCTCTTTTATCTTTTGAAATGTAGTGTTATTTTTTCCTTTAATATTAGACTGTGCTTGAAATAAGATAATAGGTCTTATATATTTACCTGTTAATTTTTCTTCTTCAATAGCTAATAATTCTAATTGTCTTTGTAAGTGTAATGCAGAGGTAATTACCTCTTCTTTTTTATGATGATTATAAACTACTACTGGTAGTTTTACCATACTTTCTTTTTTAAGAGCCAAAGCATTTACAAAAGAAATAATATTACTATTTTCTTTAGGTGTAGCTGTTAAATCTAATACTAAAGACGGGTTTAAGTTGTTTAGCATTTCTACACTTAAATCACTTTCTGCATTATGGCTTTCATCTACAATTACAATAGGGTTTAGACTACGTATTACGTTAATTAAAGCAGTTTCATCTGTATCTGGCAATACCAATTCTTTATCTACAATTGTGTTTCTAAAACTCTCTAAAGCTCCATTTTCTTGAAACACTTTTCTATCATCTTTTTTTCTACTATTTATACGTAAACTACTAAAGTTAAATACAAAAATATTAAGCTGTTCTGTTACAGAAGTTGGGTTAAAATTTGCACCTTGTAATAATTGGTCTTTTTCATACACCTCAACTCTATTACTAAATAAACTATTTAGCTTTTCTCTGTATGGATGGTTAGGATTGGATAAATTATTTACAGTTTGTTGTAACAAATTAGACCAAGGCACTAACCAAACTACTGCTTTTGCATTCCCTTGATAAAAATGTTTATTTATAGTATGCAAAGCATTTACAGCAATAAAAGTTTTACCACCAGCAGTAGGTACTTTTATAGCAATATGTATAGCATTGGGTACATTGTCTTTATAAGGTTTCATACCTGTAAAAGAACCATCTAACTGTGGTGTATAAGGCATACCCAACTTATCTTCCCAATACTGGTCAAATGCTTTTTTAGGGGATTCTTCTTTTTGAGTGTAAGTAAGAAAATGCTCTAAATCTTTAATTACTCTATGTTGATATGGTTTTAATTCCATCTATATTTTATATCTTAAAATCTGGTAATATCTCTTGGTATTTTCTTAAACACAATATTGTATTTATCTATAATACTTTGGGGCAACAAACAATTATCTGCATAAATTATATATTGGTTAGCCTTTGTTTTTATAGACCTTAAAAAACGTTCATCTAAAGTAGTAATGCTATCCTTATTGTAATAAAAATAATAGGCAGTATCATTTTTAGCACCTAATAAATAGTTCTCTTTTTCTTTACTGTAAGGCTCTTTAGTTTCACTGTACCAAACATATTGGTGTATTTTATCTAAAACTACGGACTCATTTAAAAAGCCATTGTCTAAAAACAAGGAATCTCCTAATTCATAATACGTAAAATCTCCACCTGTACCTTCAACAGATTTAGTTCCTTCTCCATAACCATTAATTACTCTTTTTACTCTTTCAGCAGTAATGGTATTGGCATAGTCTTCCATTTCTACTAAAATATATTTTCTGTTACCACTATCTTGTTTGTTGAGGTTTAAAACTGCATGAGCAGTTGTGCCAGAACCTGCAAAGGAATCTAATATTATTGAGTTTTTGTCTGTATTTATTGAAATAATATGAGATATTAACTCATGGGGTTTAGAATAATCAAATATCTTTTGTTCTAAGAAGATATCAAACAATTCTTGTTTAGCATTTGAGTTATTAGCTAAATCCGTTAAAATAGACCTTGGTTTTTTACCAGAACTCATATATTGTTTAAAGTGCACTGACCATTCTCCTTTTAACTTTATTATTCTTATTTCTCCTTTTTCTAAATCAGACAAAAACCTTGGTTCAGACCTTAACCAACTTAATTTGTTCCCATTTTTATCATTTTCTAATACACTTCCATCTGGACATATTATTTGGTAGTATTGTTTCCCTGATGCTCTCATAAATGTATCCCAAAAGTATTTACCTTTTTCATCTTCTTCTTTATATCTTTTCAAATACTTTTCATCATAAGGTAAAAACCAATTCTCTAATTGCTTCTTGTTTTTAGAGTAGCAAACAACATATTCGTGTTCTACTGCTATATATTTACTATCATTACCACCTCCCTTTTTCTTTTGCCAAACAATAGAAGTTATAAAATTTCCAACACCAAATATCTCATCACAAACTAACTTTAAATTAGCCTGTTCATTATCATCAATACTTATAAAAATAGCACCATCATCAGCCAATAATTTATACAATAGTTTTAATCTTGGGTACATCATACATAACCATTTATCATGCCTAGATAAATCTTCACTTTCTTTACCAACTACTTGCCCTAACCATTTTTTTAGTTTTGGGTGACTTACATTGTCATTATATACCCAACCCTCATTTCCTGTATTGTATGGTGGGTCTATGTAAATACATTTTATTTTGCCTTCATATTCTGGTAGTAAGCTTTTTAAGGCTTCTAAATTATCTCCGTGTATTATTTTGTTTTCACTGGTATTGTCAGTTTTGGTATCTAAACCAAAAGTGTATTGAGGTTCTAAAATTTTAAAAGGTACATCTTGGTGGTGGTTTATTACTTTTTCTTTCCCTATCCAGTTTAATGTTGGCATATTTTATTGGTTCTTGTATTTGGTAAAAATATCTGTAAAAGATATGTATTAGCATTTTTATCAAATGTAAGAAAATGGTTTCAAAAATATTTAGTAAAAATTTTTTATAATAAAAAATTTTCAATAAGCTTTGAGAATGTCTCCTACCTTGTACTCAACCACCCCCACTAAGTCATAGGGAAAACTCCCCCTACCACTTTATATAGGAATAAAATTTTACAGGCAGAATACT
>CAYWOM010000296.1:0-3210 GCA_964459905.1 uncultured Polaribacter sp.
AAATTGAAAACTTGGATCTTTTTCTGTTGAAGTCTCTAATCCATTAAAATCCCAAAGAAATCTTGTAGCTTCTGTAGATGTATTATTGAATATTATAGTTCTAAAATCAGTAGCATCTGGTATATATAAAAAACTAGGGTTAGGCAAACTAGTATCTGCTATTGAACCTGCCTCTGGTAAATCAAACTCAAAAGCATCTTCACAACTTATTGCGAAAATCATCATAGATAAGCATATTACTATCTTAATGCTGTTTTTAAAAGTATTTAATTGATTTTTCATAATTATTAAATTTAAATATTTTTATTGAGGGTTTTGAATTAATAAACCATCACTTAAATTAATTTCCCTTGCCGGAATTGGTAATAATAATCTTCTAATATTATAACTTGTATATCCTTTTAGCGTAGCATGTGTACCCAAAACATCATGAGCAAGTCCAAATCTTAACAAATCAAAGAAACGGTGATTTTCAAAAGCTAATTCTACTCTTCTTTCTAAAAGTAAATCTGCTACCGTTAAAACTAATGGACGATCTGCAATGGCATCAAAACCCGCTCTAACTCTAACTTCCATATAAGAATCAATAGCTGTATTATCTGGAGTATCATTTCCTTGCATAATTGCTTCTGCATGCATTAACAATACATCTGAATACCGTAAAATAATCCAGTCGTTACCAGCATTACCAGGTTGATTTCCATATGTAGGAAGATTTGTATTAGAAATATCAGATCCGATTGGTAAGAATTTTATTACCTCTGCGTCTTCTGGAATATGATTAGGGTCAACAGGATTAGCATCATCTCCAAAAGCAGCATAAGAGGCTCCTGTTCTATTACCTCCATGAGTCAGAAAATCTACAGCAAGATTTGGGTTTACAATATTAAGTCCATCTTGTCTACCTTGACGTTTATAAGAAGTAAACTCTGATGAAAACCCTTGACTTTCATTAGGATTCCCTGATTCATACTGAATTGCAAAAATAATTTCATTATTTAATTCGTTGTAAAACACATCTCCAAAATTAGTTTCTAAACCTAAACCAGCACCATTCATAACTGCTTCACACATTTGTTTTGCACCTGCATAATTAGGTGTTGGTTGTGACAAATAAACTTTAGCTAAAAGCCCTTGAGCTGCGGCTTTAGAAGCTCTAGACTTATGAGTATTGTCTAAAGAGGCAACCCCTTCTTGTAGATCTAATACAATTTGTTCATACACTTTTACTACATCTACTCTTGTAAAAAGTAATTCTTTTTCGTCAGAAGTTGCAATTCTTGTTAACAAAGGTACTGCTCCATACAATCTTACTAAATTAAAATAAGCATATGCTCTTAAAAATTTAGCTTCAGCAGTATATTTACCAATATTTGAAGCATCTGCATTATCAACATATTTTAAGACATTATTAGCTCTAAATATAATTTCATACATAGATTGATAATAATCTTCTGACTGAATGTTTTCTGGTTCGACTATATATCTGTGAAAATCTGCTCTTGAGCCTTCTAGCGTTTTACTTCTTGTATTATCTGAACGATGCTCTGTTAAAAGATACTCTAATTGAACCCCTCTATTAAACCTTACAGAACTAGATTGTGTATTTTCATTAACCCCTTGAATAGCATCATAGATTCCTATAATTCCACTTAAAACATCTGCATCAGTCTGAAAAAAAGTTTCTGCTACAATAACAGAGTCTGGTAGTGGGTTTAAAAACTCATCTGTATCACAAGAGACAAACAAAGCTCCTGTAATAGTAAAAATTAAAAAATTTATATATTTTTTCATAATTATTTATAATTAAAAATTAACGTTTAAACCAAATGAATATGTACTAAATAATGGTGTACCAGCTCTTTGTGCCCCATAAGATGTAGGTGTATTATTAGAATCAATATACTCTGGGTTAAAACCATGATAATCATCAGAAGTAATATATAACAAATTCTGACCAGTAGCATACAGTCTTAATGAAGTTATACCCAATTTTGATATGACATCATCTGGCAAAGTATACCCAAGATTTACATTTCTTAATGAAAAGTAACCTGCACTCATTACCACATCATTTGTATGTATTCTAGGCTTAAGAAAAGAAGCATCTGGTATAATACCAGCATTTACTACAGCTTGCTCATCTGAGGTAGCACCTGTCCAATGTGTAAAGAAATACTGATCACCAATATTTTTTACTTCTGCACCTTGACTTCCTTGAATCATAAAAGAAAAATCAAAATTCTTATATTTAAAGTCGTTTGACAAACTCCATACAATATCTGCGTATGGATCTCCTAAGATAGTTTTATCAGCATCTGTTATAATACCATCTCCATTTAAATCTTTAACTATAATATCTTCTGATTTACCGTTAATAGGAATCCAAGGAGAGTTCCAGTATTCAGCAGCCAATTCTTTATCTACAACATAACCATAAAAAGAAGAGATAGGGTTACCGACAGAATTTATCCATTGTGAACTTCTTCCAAATCCATCTTCTGTTAACGCTCCGTCAGATTCACCAAACTCTAATAATTCATTTTTGTTAGTAGATGCAATTAAAGTTGAACTCCAAGAAAAATCCTCATTTGAAATGTTTTTGGTTCTTAACTCAAGTTCAAATCCACTATTTGCTACTTTACCTAAATTTACAATACCACTGTTAAAACCTGTAGCATAAGAAACAGGATTATCTAATAGTAATTTATCACTGGTTCTCTTATAATAATCTAAAGAACCTGTTATTCTATTGTTTAAAAACCCAAAATCTATACCAGGGTTAAATTCTTCAGAAGCTTCCCATTGTAACAATGCGTTTGCAATATTAAGTGGCGAATTACCTGCTACAATATTACCATTAACAATACCATTTGTACCGGTCAATTGTGCCAAGTAAGGCCACGCATTCTCTGTAATACTTCCTAAATTAAAATTTTCTGCTCCAGTAAGACCATAACTTACTCTTAACTTTAATTTACTTAAAATTTCGTTGTCTGACAAGAAACTTTCATTATGAGCATTCCAACCCATAGATATTGCAGGGAAATTACCCCATTTAGAATCTATTCCAAAAACAGAACTACCATCTCTTCTAAATGAAGCAGAAAGTAAATACTTATCTTGATATGCATAATTTATTCTGCCAAAATATCCTATTTTATTTTTTACAGCATTTAATTCTCCATTATTAACAATAAGTGTTGCTCC
>CAYWOM010000297.1:0-3190 GCA_964459905.1 uncultured Polaribacter sp.
AAATTGAAGGTGAAATGGGAGATTCTAAAATGGGTCTTCATGCACGTTTAATGTCTCAAGCATTAAGAAAACTTACAGGGTCTATTAGTAAAACCAACTGTACCGTAATATTCATTAACCAATTACGTGAAAAAATTGGTGTTATGTTTGGTAACCCAGAAACAACTACTGGTGGTAATGCATTAAAATTTTATGCTTCTGTACGTTTAGATATTAGAAGAAGAACACAAATTAAAGACGGCGATAGAGTTATTGGAAACAGTACCAAAGTTAAAGTTGTAAAAAATAAAGTGGCACCACCGTTTCAAATTGCAGAATTTGATATTATGTACGGACAAGGAATCTCTAAAGTTGGTGAAATTTTAGACATTGGTGTAGAATTAGGAATTGTTAAGAAAAGTGGTTCTTGGTTTAGTTACGGAGAAACCAAATTAGGGCAAGGTAGAGATGCTGTTAAAGGTTTAATAAAAGACAATTTAGAACTGGCAGAAGAGCTAGAAGGAAAAATAAAAGATGCTATTGAAAATCAAGAATAAGTTTTAAAAGTTCTAACTATTATTATTAACTGCTTTAGAAGTAATCAATCTAAAGCAGTTTTTTTATAACAAAAGATGATTAAAGTATCAGAAAACATACAATTAAAAGAGATTTTAAAGTCGGATGTTGACGCTCTTTTTAAGTTGATGAAAGAAATTTACCCACTTGCCTACAGTCATTTTTGGAAAGACGCCGGAGATTGGTATGTAAATACCCAATATTCTAAAGAAAATATTTTAAAAGAACTTTTAGAAAAAAATGCTGCCTATTATTTTATTGTTTTTAATGATGAAATTATTGGTAATTTTAGAGTTCTTTGGGATAAAAAACTAGCAGGTTTACAACAAGAAAAACAAGTAAAGCTACACCGAATTTATGTACACCCAAAAACTCAAGGAAAAGGTATTGGAAAAATGCTGCTGGCTTGGTTAGAGCAAAAAGCACTTAAAAAAAACTATGCTGTTATTTGGTTAGACGCTATGAATGAACAGCAACAAGCATTTCAATTTTATAAAAAGTTACAATATAAGTGTCAATCTCATACTTTTTTACCGTTCGAGTTATTGCATGATACGGTTAGAAAAATGAGTCAGATTTATAAAATTATTACTTAGAAAGTAATTTTACAATCCATAAAATTAGGTATAAACCAATACCAAAACCAGCTAATAAAACGGCTAGAACAAACCCAATTCTAATAAATTTTGTTTCTATATTTAATTTTGGACTTAACCAATCTGAGACTCCTAAAATTATGATTTTTATTATTTATAATCGGTTGGTAAAAGTAAGTAAATTTAAACTCCTGTGCTTCCAAAACCATCAGAACCACGAGCTGTTTCATTTAAAACAGTAACTTCTTGCCAGTTTACACGTTCGTGCTTTGCTATTACTAATTGTGCAATTCGTTCGCCATCATTTACCACAAAATTAGTGTTAGATAAGTTTACTAAAATTACACCAATTTCACCTCTATAATCTGCGTCTATAGTTCCCGGAGAATTTAAAACAGTAATTCCGTTTTTTGCTGCCAAACCACTTCTGGGCCTAACTTGTGCTTCAAAACCAACAGGTAAAGCAATAAATAAACCTGTTTTTATAATGGCTCTTTCTAAAGGTTTTAAAGTAATAGCGTTTTCAATATTTGCACGTAAATCCATACCAGCAGCTCCTTTTGTTTCATAATTTGGAGTTGCATGTTTCGATTTATTTATAATTTGTACATTCATTTTTATAATATGTATTTTATGTTAAGTCTTTTACTGCGGTACCTGTAATTTTTATTTTACCGCCAAAAGGAAGTTTTGCTGCTTCATAAATAGTTCTTGCAGGTCTTTTATTTTCTGGAAAAAGCGATGAAAATAACGTATTTATTTCTGGTAAATCTGCTAAATTAGCAAATGCAATATCTATAAAAACAACATCATCTTTACTAAAATTGGCACTTTTTAGCGCAGAAAAAAAATTATTAAAAGCTCTTTTTGCTTCCTCTAAAGCAGTATCAGCAATATATTTCCCAGATTCACTTACAGATAATTGACCACTTATAAAGCACATATTATTTACAACAACTGCATGACTAATAGGGTTAGACCATTGTGGTAAACCAGTTCCTTT
Organism: uncultured Polaribacter sp.; assembly: GCA_964459905.1. Classification (GTDB taxonomy): domain Bacteria; phylum Bacteroidota; class Bacteroidia; order Flavobacteriales; family Flavobacteriaceae; genus Polaribacter. The sequence goes on from CAYWOM010000297.1 coordinate 2,155, forward strand.
TATTATATATTTTTTACTGCTCATTTTTACAAATATAATAAATCAGCTAAGGTTTATAATAACATAATAGTTTTCTTATTTTTGAACTCATTAATAGAGTTAAAAATGAACAAAAATACTAAAATTGCAGTTTTTGGTGGTGGTAGTTGGGCAACTGCTATTGTAAAAATGTTGAGCGAAAATTTAGAGACCATTGGTTGGTACATGAGAAGTGAGCAAGCAATAGCACACATTAAAGAAAACGAACACAACCCAAATTATTTACAATCTGCAGAATTAAACGCCAATCAGTTAGATTTATCAAACAGCATAAATTATACGGTAGAAAACTACGACGTTTTAATTTTTGCAATTCCTTCGGCCTTTTTAATGAGCGAATTAAAAAAGATGCATGTTTCTATAAAAGATAAAATTATTTTTTCTGCTATTAAAGGTATTGTGCCAGAAACAGGTTTAATTATTGGAGAGCATTTTAACAAACAATACAATATTCCGCTAGAAAATATTGCTGTAATTACAGGACCATGTCATGCAGAAGAAGTTGCAATGGAACGTTTATCATACTTAACAATTGCCTGTCAAGACGAAGCAAAAGCAAGATGTATTGGAAATGCTTTAGAAAGTTGGTATATAAAAACGAAGCTTTCTGATGATATTATTGGTACAGAATACGCAGCGATGTTAAAGAATATTTATGCAGTTGCAGCTGGTATGGCACATGGTTTAGGTTATGGAGATAACTTTCAGGCGGTATTAATGAGTAATGCTATTAGAGAAATGAAACGTTTTATAAAAAAGGTTCATAAGATGAAACGAAATATTAATAACTCTGCTTATTTAGGAGATTTGTTAGTTACTGGTTATTCTCTTTTTAGTAGAAACAGGCAATTTGGAAACATGGTTGGTAAAGGATATACTGTAAAATCTGCTCAAATTGAAATGAGTATGATTGCAGAAGGGTATTACGCTACTAAGAGTGCATTTAAAATAAAAGAAGAAAATGGAGCAAATACTCCTATTATAGATACTGTTTACA
>CAYWOM010000298.1:0-3178 GCA_964459905.1 uncultured Polaribacter sp.
TTGCATTTTACTATTATCTACAACAACATTTACATAGGTTGTTTCAGATAAATATTCGTTCGTTGTTTCTCCTTCATTGATAAGCATAATGCCTTCATAACCAACATAACGGGTAACGGCTGCGCCAATAAGAATTAATAAAAATGAAGCATGAAACATAAGTACTGCCCATTTTTCTTTTTTGTACAAACGATATCTAAAAATATTACCAAAAAAGTTAATGATAAAGAAAACCATAATACCTTCAAACCACCAAGAGTTGTAAACTAGTGCTTTAGAGGTTTGTGTGCCGTAATCATTTTCTATAAAAGTAGCCACGCCCATTGCTACTGCAAATAAGAAAAATAAAATAGCTGTTAAACGTGTAGAGTAGAGAATATTGAATAATTTTTTCATCCGAAATAAATGCTTTTTAAACGATAGCAAATTTACGGATAAAACCAACAATACAGATACAAGAAGTACTGTTTTTTGTTGTTAAGAATTATTAAAAATTAAGCAGTGTTTTTTTTATGATTTTAAAATAGATTTATTCAGATTGTTGTTTGAAATATTTTATAAAAAGTAAGCGTCGTTTTTTACAAAACGACGTCTTACCAAGTAAACTAATAAAACCAAGTATTAGTAACAATATTAGAAGTTAGCTTTCTAATATATTTTATTCTTTTTTTATTTTTTTGAAATACTTCCGCCAGAATTAGATTTTTTAGAAATGTTTTTCGGATTTCCTTTGTAATCGATATCTCCGCCACTAGTAGCTATTGCGTCTAATTTTTCAACAGCATAAATATTAATATCTGCGCCGCTTGTAGCTCTTGCAGTAGCGTTTGTGCTCTTTAATTCATATGCGTTAATAGAACTGCCACTTGTGGCGCTTGCAGTGTAATTTACTGCTCTGCCAGATACTTTTATGTCAGAACCACTTGTAGCGCTCGTTTTTACGCTAACGGCATCTAAAGAAAATCTAATATTTGCTCCGCTTGTTGCAGCAATAGAAATATCATTAGTTTTTATAACATCTTCGTTATACACATCGCTGCCGCTTGTTGCTTTTAACGATTCTAAATTAACAATGGTAACATATACTTTTCTTGCTTTTGCTCGCCATATATTTTTATCAGCATATATTTTTAAGACACCATTATCTATTTCTGTTATTATAATATCGTGCAAATTTTCATCAGCTTCAACAGTAATTTTATGTTTAGAACCTTGGCTTACATACAAATCTATTCCTGTACTTACTATAATTTTAGTAAATTCTGCGGATGCTTTTCTTTGCACTGTAACAACATTTCTGTTTCCATTTACCTGGTTAAACATTTCTGTTCCGCAAGAAGAAAAAATGGTTGCTATAAATAGAAGTGTTATAATTTTTGAGATTGAATTTTTCATAAGTTTTAGTTTTTGTACGTTCCAAAAGTCTATTATTAGGCGCAATAAATAAAAGTATGTTTACTAAGTTGTCGAATTTTAGGGTTGAGTTGTTTCTAGATACTTTCTTGCTCAATAATTACATCTTCTTTTTCGACAATGCAGTCTGTACATTTTAATGTTTTATCTGTCATAATAAAATAGTGATTGCTCATTTCTCTATCTAAAATATCTTCTTCATTATCTACACTGTACAAGAACCTCTTTATTGAGTTATCGAAATAAACAGTGGTACTTTCTCTAATAAATAAAGTAATATTTACTTCTTCATCTTTCCATAGGTTTTTATATTCTGATAAAAAAAATGCATCTAAAACAATAGTATTATCTATAATTTCGAAATTGTAGGTAATCTTTTCAGCATTTTTATTTGCCTTTGTACTATTTTTTCCACGAGATTCTTTTTGAATAATTAAATAGGTTTCATTAGAATTACTCTTTTTTACATTTACCTTAACATTGTTGGTGTAAATCATTTTTTTCTCTCCAATTTCCACCTCGTGTTTACGAGAACTTCTTCTTAAGTTATGTTGATAAAAAAGCGTTTCATTATTATGTAATTTTAAAGTAATGGTATCTTTTTGTGCAATATTAAGTTCGCTTCTTACAACAGTTTGCCCATAATTAGCATGCGATGTTCCAAACTCTAAGCCAGAAAAAATGACACCTAAAAGTGCTACAAGCCAAATACCCAAAAAGGTTAAAGAGGTAGTTTTACTTAATTTTCTTACACTGCTAGATAGTATTCTTAAACCTAAAATAAACAAGATTAAAAACGGAATACCAACTAATAAAAATACAAATAAAGTTAACAACCATCTCGGTAAAATAGCATCATAGAAAAAAGGCGGATATTCTAAAAATTCACCATCTACATGCAACCATTCTAAACTTCCTATAGAAAACCCTCCAATAATTAGAGATAAAATAACAGCGGCAGCAACAAAAACTAAAATAACTCCAATAAATTTTCCGATGACCTTAAAAAAGACCAAAATAATTTTACTTAAAGTGTTTAGAAAGTCTTGCAATCCGTTATTTTTTTTCGTCTTTCCCGAAAAAGTCTGACTCATTTTTTCTGAAAATTCACTAGCACCATCCTTTAATTTTTCTGAAGCTTGGTTTGCTACATTTCTAACATTTTCAGACACATTGGTAAACTCTTTTCTAATTTTCTTCTCGATATTATCGATGTTTACAGGCTCACCTTCCATCTGCAATTTCTCGGCAGTTGTTTTAGCTTCGGGTAATAAAATCCAAAGAATAATGTAGATTAAAATTCCAAAACCTGCTCCAAAGAAAAGTGCCAATAATCCAAGACGTATCCAAATGGTATCTATATCAAAATAATGTGCAATTCCAGAGGCAACTCCACCTAAAATTTTGTCATCACCATCCCTAAATAGTTTTTTCCCAGACGCATTATTTCTCTTGTAAGAATAACTGGCGTCATTATAGGTTTCTTCTGCTTCTGCGTAATCTTCTGGTTGTCCCATAATTACAATAATATCATCAATATCGCTTTCATTTACAACCTGTCTTGCATCGGTAATCTTTTCTGATAAAAGTTCACTAATACGCGCTTCTATGTCTGCAATAATTTCATTTTTTCCTTGCGGATCATCACTTAAAGATCTAGAAATAGATGCTAGATATCGTTTTAATTTCTGATAGGCAACTTCATCTATGTGGAAGAAAAATCCGCCTAAATTTATATTAATTGTCTTATTCATCTGTAGTTGAT
>CAYWOM010000299.1:0-3173 GCA_964459905.1 uncultured Polaribacter sp.
AAATTTCCTGAATATAAAGGACTTGACTTACCAAAAGTAGCAGAAGAAATTCTAAACTATTGGGAGGAAAACAACATCTTTGAAAAAAGTATTTCCACTAGAGAAGGCAATGAGCCATTTGTGTTTTTTGAAGGACCACCTTCTGCAAATGGATTACCTGGAGTACACCACGTTTTAGCACGTGCTATTAAAGATATTTTTCCAAGATATAAAACCATGAAAGGATTCCAAGTAAAGCGAAAAGCTGGATGGGATACACACGGTTTGCCTATAGAACTTGGTGTCGAAAAAGAATTAGGAATCACTAAAGAAGACATTGGTAAAACAATCTCTGTAGAAGATTATAATGCCGCTTGTCGTAAAGCAGTCATGCGTTACACAGATGTTTGGAATGACCTCACACAAAAAATGGGGTATTGGGTAAATATGGATGATCCATATGTGACCTATGATCCAAAATATATGGAAACTGTATGGTGGCTACTTAAAGAAATCTACACTAAAAAATTAATGTATAAAGGCTATACAATACAGCCTTATTCTCCAAAAGCGGGTACAGGATTAAGTTCTCACGAAGTTAATCAGCCAGGAGCATATCAGGATGTAACAGATACAACTGTTGTTGCTCAGTTTAAAGCTATAGAAAACACATTGCCAGATTTTTTACAAAACGAAGGTGATATTTATTTCTTAGCTTGGACAACGACGCCTTGGACATTACCAAGTAATACAGCATTAACGGTTGGGCCAAAAATTGATTACGTTTTAGTAGAGACTTATAATCAATACACGTTCAAACCCATGAATGTGATTTTAGTAAAGCCTTTAGTTGGAAAACAATTTGGCGGTAAATTGTTTAATCAAGTAGAGACTAAACCAGAATTAATAGAGTACACATCTGGTGACAAACAAATTCCGTATTATGTTGTAAAAGAGTTTAAAGGAAAAGATCTTGTTGGTATTAAGTATGAACAATTATTACAATATGCGTTGCCTAATGATAATCCGCAAGATGCTTTTAGAGTCATTTCTGGAGATTTCGTGACGACAGAAGATGGTACAGGTATCGTTCATACAGCACCAACATTTGGAGCAGATGATGCATTAGTAGCAAAACAAGCGACACCAGAAATACCGCCATTATTAGTAATGGATGATAATGATAACTTAGTGCCACTTGTAGACTTGCAAGGTCGTTTTAGACCAGAGATGAAAGAGTTTGGTGGTAAGTATGTAAAGAACGAATATTATAATGATGGTGAAGCACCAGAACGTTCAATAGACGTTGAGTTAGCCATTAAATTAAAAGAAGAAAATAAAGCCTTTAAGGTTGAAAAATATAAGCACAGCTATCCACATTGTTGGCGTACAGATAAACCAATTTTATACTATCCGTTAGATTCTTGGTTTATTAAAGTGACAGATGTTAAAGGTAGAATGCAACAGCTTAACAATACGGTCAATTGGAAACCAGAATCAACTGGGACTGGTCGTTTTGGAAATTGGTTAGCAAACGCAAACGATTGGAATTTATCAAGATCTCGTTATTGGGGAATTCCTTTACCAATTTGGAGAACAGAAGATGGGAAGGAAGAAATTTGTATCGGTTCTGTAAAAGAATTAAAGTCGGAAATGGCAAAAGCTGTTCAAGCTGGCGTCTTAGCAAAAGATATTTTTGAAGACTTTGAAGTAGATAATAACTCCGAAGAAAATTATGCGAAAATAGATTTGCATAAGAATATTGTAGATGAAATTGTCCTAGTTTCTTCAACTGGAGAACCAATGAAACGCGAAAGTGATTTGATTGATGTTTGGTTTGATTCTGGTTCTATGCCATATGCACAATGGCATTACCCGTTTGAAAACAAAGAATTAATAGATAATAATGAAAGCTACCCTGCAGATTTTATTGCAGAAGGAGTAGATCAAACAAGAGGTTGGTTTTATACATTACACGCCATTGCAACCATGGTTTTCGATTCGGTTGCGTATAAAAACGTGGTTTCTAACGGTTTGGTGTTAGACAAAAACGGACATAAAATGTCTAAACGTTTGGGCAATGCTACAGACCCGTTTACAACATTAGCAACCTATGGTGCAGATGCAACACGCTGGTATATGATTGCAAACGCAAATCCGTGGGACAATTTAAAATTCGATTTAGAAGGAATTGAAGAAGTAAAACGTAAGTTTTTCGGAACACTTTACAATACCTATTCATTCTTTACATTATATACAAATATTGATGGTTTTTCTTATAGCGAAAAAGACATAGCTCTAGAAAACAGACCAGAAATAGATCGATGGATTTTATCGGAATTACATACCTTAATTAATAAAGTAGATAAATTCTATGCCGAGTATGAGCCAACAAGAGCTGCCAGAGCAATATCCGATTTTACACAAGATTATTTAAGTAACTGGTATGTTCGTTTAAGTAGAAGACGTTTTTGGAAAGGAACGTACGAAACTGATAAGATTTCTGCATATCAAACTTTATATACGTGTATGAATACGATTGCCAAGTTAGGTGCGCCTATTGCCCCTTTTTTCATGGACAAATTGTATTTAGATCTAAATGCAGTCACTAAAAAAGAGACTTTTGAAAGTATTCATTTATCAGATTTCCCCTTTTCAGATGCGAGTTTTATTGATGCATCTTTACAGCGTAAAATGGGAAATGCACAAACAATATCTTCTTTAGTATTATCGTTAAGAGCAAAAGAAAAGATAAAAGTGCGCCAGCCACTACAAAAAATTATGATTCCTGTTGATAATGAGCAACAGAAAGAAGAAATTTTAGCCGTTGCAGACTTAATAAAACATGAAGTTAATATTAAAGAAGTTACTATTTTAGAAGACGCTTCAGAGATTTTAATCAAACAAATTAAGCCAAATTTTAAGGCTTTAGGGCCAAAATTTGGAAAAGAAATGCGTTTTATAGCTTCTGAGGTTCAGCAATTTACACAAGAAGATATTAGCAAAATAGAAAAAACTGGAAATATTTCTATAAAAATTAATGAAAAATTAATAACTTTAGAACGCGAAGATGTAGAAATCTCATCAAAAGATATAGAAGGTTGGTTGGTTGCAAATGAAGGCGCGTTAACAGTAGCTTTAGATGTTACTATAACCAAAAATTTACGTAAAGAAGGCGTTGCCAGAGAATTGGT
>CAYWOM010000300.1:0-3172 GCA_964459905.1 uncultured Polaribacter sp.
ATTAAATGACTATGCAGAAGTTGGAGTTGTAGAAAATGCACAAGCATTAATTCAATCAAAAATAGATTCTGGCGAACTCATTGTTCCAAAAGGAATAAATTACCAATTTACTGGAACGTATGAAAATCAGATAAGAGCCGAAAAAACATTATCGGTTGTAGTGCCATTAGCATTATTCATCATCTTTTTAATTCTATACTTTCAATTTCGTTCCGTAGCAACATCATTGATGGTATTTACAGGCATTGCAGTAGCATTTGCAGGTGGCTTTATAATGATTTGGCTGTATGGGCAAGATTGGTTTTTAAACATCAATTTCTTTGGCGAAAATCTACGAGAGTTATTTCAGATGCATACCATTAATTTAAGTGTTGCAGTTTGGGTTGGTTTTATTGCTTTGTTTGGTATTGCTACCGATGATGGTGTTGTGATGGCAACGTATCTAACACAAACATTTGACAGAAATAAACCTACAACTAAAAAAGGTATTAGAGCATCTATTGTAGAGGCAGGAGAAAAACGAATCAGACCTTGTTTAATGACAACTGCCACAACCATTTTAGCATTGCTACCTGTATTAACGGCAACAGGTCGAGGAAGCGATATTATGATTCCGATGGCGATACCAAGTTTTGGCGGAATGTTAATCGCATTAATAACATTATTTGTTGTTCCTGTTCTATACAGTTGGAAACAAGAAATACAACTTAAAAAGAATTAAGATGAAGAAACTATTTTTTATGCTATTTGGTGTTTTAAGTTTCAATATTTCTAATGCACAGCAATTAGAAAGACTAATTGAAGAAGGTTTAGCAAATAATCCTGAAATTCAAATCTTTGAATTGAAGCATCAAGTTGCAAAAGAAAAAGTAAACGAAGTAAATACATTGCCTAACACACAAATAGGTGTTGGTTATTTTGTTAGCGAACCTGAAACACGAACAGGAGCGCAACGATTTAAAATTTCCGCACAACAAATGCTACCTTCTTTTGGTTCCATAACTGCAAGAGAAAATTATAAAAGTTCTTTAGCCGATGCTGTTTATGAAGATGTTGCAATTGCAAAAAGAAAATTGGTAGCATCTATATCTCAATCCTACTATAATTTAGTTGCGCTAAAAGAGAAGCAAACTGTTTTAGATGAAAATATAGCATTACTTGAAACTTATGAAGATTTAGCATTGACATCAGTTGAGGTTGGTAAAGCATCAGCAGTAGATGTTTTGCGTTTACAGATGCGACAAAATGAATTAGAGCAATTAAAACAAGTTTTAGAGCAAGATTATTTAGCAGAACAAACAGCGCTGAATAAATTGTTAAATAGAGAAAAAAATATTGCAATATCTATTAATGATGAATTAACAATGCCTTCTGAAAACGCACTAATTAATTTAGAAAATTTAGAAATGCATCCTGAATTATTGAAATATGATAAACTATATAATTCAGTAGAACAATCTGAATTACTGAATCAAAAAGAAAGTAATCCAATATTTGGATTTGGATTGGATTATATCGCCGTTTCAGAACGACCAGATATGAATTTTAGCGATAACGGAAAAGATATTATAATGCCAATGATTAGCGTTTCTATTCCTATTTTCAACAATAAATACAAATCCAAAAGCAAGCAAAACGAGTTACTTCAAAAGGAAATAAATTTTCAAAAGCAAGACAAGTTAAACCGATTAGAAACACTACTTGACAAGGCAGTTAAACAGAGTAATTCAGCAAGAATAAGTTACAATACACAAGCAAAAAACTTAAAAAAGTCAAAAGATGCCGAAACCATTTTAATGAAAAGTTACGAAACAGGAACGATTGATTTTAATGATATTTTAGACATTCAGGAGTTGCAATTAAAGTTTCAAATTAATCAAATAAAATCTATTAAGACTTACTATTTACAGGGGACAATTATTAACTATTTAACAAATTAAAATTCAATTATTTATTAACTATAAATTCAATTTAAAATGAAAACAGTAAAAACAATTTTAGGAGTTTTAGCATTAGCATTAATGCTAACAACAGTATCGTGTAAAGATGCTAAAAAAGTGGATGCAACTAAAACAGAACAAGCAGAAAAGAAAGGAAAAGAACATACATCGGCTTATGTTTGTTCGATGCATTGTGAAGATAGCGGAAGTGATAAAGAAGGTAAATGCCCAACTTGTGGAATGGCATACAAGAAAAATACAGCGCATAATGCAAACGGACACAAGCATTAGTTAATACAAAAATGTGGCAACATTTATTTGATGTTGCTACATTTTATTTACAGTTAATACTCTTATTGAATTTAAAATTATCAAAATGAAACATACTTATAAAATATCTGGAATGACTTGTGGCAGTTGCAAAGCATCAGTCGAAAAAAGTTTAAATGATTTAGATAAGGTAACTAATATTGTTGTTAATCTTGAAAATGAAGAAGCAATAGTTACTATGAATAGTCATATTGAAGTAGAAACATTACAAAAAGCATTGTCTTCTAAATATACCATTTCAATAAAGGAGCATAAAAACGTTTTCGTTTCTAAACAAAACTCAAATTTTGAAATAGAGGAAGAAAAAAGCAAACTTAAACAACTAAAACCTCTATTGTTAATCATCTTTTACATATCAGTGGCAAGTATATTATTGCATTTTAAAAATTGGAGTTGGAGCGAATTTATGCTCGATTTTATGGGTTTGTTTTACATTGTCTTTAGTTTCTTTAAAATGTTAGATTTAAAAGGGTTTTCTGAATCTTTTAAAATGTACGACCCTTTAGCAAAACGTATTCCTATATATGGATGGATTTATCCTTTTATAGAAACTGCTTTAGGTCTACTATTTTTAATTCGATTTGAAGTGAATATAGCCTTAATAGTTACGGTTATTGTTTTAGGGATAACCACCTTTGGAGTAACAAAAACGCTATTAGATAAAAAATCTATACGATGTGCTTGTTTAGGAACTGCTTTAAAACTACCTATGACCGAAGCAACGTTTATAGAAAATTCTATTATGATTGTAATGGCAATGCTAATGTTATTAAACATATTTTAAAATGAAGAAATATATAATTTACATCGGAATATTAGCAGTTGGATTGCTATTAGGATGGTTCATCTTTGGTAGCTCATCCATCAACGAAACAGAACATAATCATTCTGAAATAGCAGAA
>CAYWOM010000301.1:0-3162 GCA_964459905.1 uncultured Polaribacter sp.
CCATAAATATGTTTATCTTTTATTTCTAATGACATGATTTCATCATCATCTAAAACAGAAGAAGCTTCAACTCCTAAAGAAAAACCTAAAAAGCAAGTCTCTAAGAAAAAGATAGCGCCCTCTAAAAACGATTTCAATAAAAAAAGTGCTTCTTTTAGAAAATCATCATCAAAAAGTAAAAAAAATAATACAAGCTTTTCATCAAAAAAGAAACGCAGATAATTTTTTTTTTGACAAGGTATTTAAACCCCTTGTTAAATAATAGTATCTTTGCCGTCAATGAAATTCGACCTAAAAATTACCGACCCTAAAAGTAAAGCTAGAGCAGGGCTAATAACTACAGATCATGGTGTTATAGAAACGCCAATTTTTATGCCTGTTGGTACTGTTGGTACCGTAAAAGGTGTGCATCAAACGGAGCTTAAAAATGAGATAAACCCTGATATTATTTTAGGAAACACCTATCATTTATTTTTAAGACCAGGCATCGATATTTTAGAAAAAGCCGGTGGTTTGCACAAGTTTATGAATTGGGACAGAAATATCTTAACAGACTCTGGCGGTTATCAAGTATATTCTTTATCGGGAAGAAGAAAAATTAATGAAGAAGGTGTAAAATTTAAAAGTCATATAGATGGTTCTATGCACTTTTTTACACCAGAAAACGTTATGGAAACTCAGCGTACTATTGGCGCAGATATTATTATGGCTTTTGATGAATGTACACCATATCCTTGCGACTATAATTACGCAAAACGATCTATGCACATGACGCATAGATGGTTGGATAGATGTATTAATCATTTAGAAAAATTACCTTTTAAATATGGTTATGAACAAACGTTTTTTCCAATAGTACAAGGAAGTACCTATAAAGATTTAAGAAGGCAGTCTGCAGAATATATTGCAAATGCTGGGGCACAAGGAAACGCAATTGGCGGACTTTCAGTTGGTGAACCTGCAGAAGAATTATATGCCATGACAGAGGTGGTAACAGAAATTTTACCAGAAGACAAACCACGTTATTTAATGGGGGTTGGAACTCCAATAAATATTTTAGAAAATATAGCCTTGGGTATTGATATGTTCGATTGTGTAATGCCAACCAGAAATGCTAGAAATGGTATGTTGTTTACCGCCCACGGAAGCATCAATATAAAAAATAAAAAGTGGGCAGAAGATTTTTCTCCTATAGATGAAATGGATATTACTTGGGTAGATACAATGTACTCAAAAGCATATTTACGTCATTTATTTGCAGCTAAAGAAATGTTGGGTAAACAAATAGCATCAATCCACAATTTAGGTTTTTATGTTTGGTTAACTAGAGAAGCAAGAAAACATATTTTAGCTGGAGATTTTAGAGAATGGAAAGACAAAATGGTAAAACAAATGGATAAAAGATTGTAAACTTTTGTCATTCTTGCAAAGTAGGAATCTATTTTAAGTTATAAATAATTAAAACAAAATAAAGCTGGGCTTTTGAAGATAATTGATTGGTACATATTAAAACGATTTTTGGTAACCTTCTTGTTTACCTTATTAATATTGATACCAATAGCAATAGCAATTGATATTGCTGAAAAAATTGATAATTTTTTAGAACATGCAGATCTTGGTTTTTATCAAATAGTAGATGAGTATTACAAAAACTTCATTATCTATTATGCAAACACATTTATGCCTTTGGCATTATTTATTGCTGTAATTTTATTTACATCTAAACTTTCTAATAATACAGAAATTATTGCTATTAATAATGCAAAAGTTTCTTTTACACGGTTTTTATATCCTTACTTTGTTGGAGCTACTTTAATAACGATTTTATCATTATTGATGAATCATTTTGTAGTTCCTAGCAGTAGTAAAACTAGAAAAAAATTCGAGAAAGAATATATAAGTAATGCTAGGCAAAAAAATGAGTTAAGAAGAGTTTCCGATTTTAGTCTTCAATTAACAGATAGCACCTATATTTTTATCCGAAGTTTTGATACAGAAACCAACAATGGTTATGATTTTACATCAGAAGTTTATGATGGATTAAAATTAAAATCGAAACTTGTAGCTGATAATATTAAGTACAATAAAAAAGATTCAGTTTTTATGCTTTTGAATTGGCGAAAACGTCAAATTTATAATAATAAAGACAGCATTTTTTCTGGAAATAAAATAGATACTTTATTAAGTTTTACACCAAAAGATTTAATTTATAAATCTGCTTTATCACAAGAAATGCCTTCTGGAGAATTATTAAAGTTTATAGACTTATCAAGAAAAAGAGGTGTTAAAAACTTAAACGCTTATTTGGTAGAATTCCATAAAAGAACAAGTTTGCCTATTGCATCATATATATTAACGATTATTGCTGTAGCACTTGCTTTTAGAAAGCGTAGAGGAGGTACAGGTATTAATTTAGCAATTGGTATTGGTATTATGTTTATTTATGTATTTCTGATGAAAATTACAGAAGTTTTAGGAGCGGTTGCAGGTGTTAATTCCTTTTTATATGTTTGGATGCCAAACTTGATTTTTGGGTGTTTAGCAATTTACCTTTATTACAATGCAAGAAAGTAACTTAAAAAATTATCTACTACTTCATCTTATCGTTTTTATTTGGGGATTTACAGCCATACTAGGTGCGTTAATTACTATTGATGCAATTCCTTTAGTTTTTTTTAGAATGGGTTTAGCAGTTTTTTTTATTGCAATCTATTTTATCATTAAACAGAAAAGTTTTATAATTGACAAAAAAGCAATTTTAAAGTTTTTGTTTACTGGAATTATTATTGCACTTCATTGGATTTTCTTTTTTAAAGCGATTAAAGTTTCCAACGTTTCTGTAGCTCTAGTAACCATGAGTACAGGAGCTTTTTTTACTTCTTTAATTGAACCAATATTTTTTAAAAGGCGTATAAATTTATTAGAAATTTTCTTGGGCTTATTAGTGATAGTAGGTTTGTATGTTATTTTTAATTTCGAAAGCGAATATAGGTTAGGAATTGTTTATGCATTAATATCTTCATTTTTAGGCTCTCTATTTTCAGTTTTAAACGGTTTGTTTATCAAAAAATATGATGAACACAGAATTTCTTTATACCAACTTTTAATCGGAACTTTATTTGTGACGATTTACTTATTTATCAATAATAGTTTTTCGATGGA
>CAYWOM010000302.1:0-3154 GCA_964459905.1 uncultured Polaribacter sp.
CCCGTATTTTTTTATTACTCATTCTCTTTTTTTCGTCTTTACTAATACTAATTTAACGTCAATATGGAGTGTTTACCTATGATGTGACGAATTTTCAGCCGGTTGCAATTTACTAAAAGTTCATTAAGTTTTAGTAAAAATAATTTATAGTATCATTATGTTGCTGGTAATTAAAGTACATTTTCTTTAAACTACTTGTTATTCGGTATTGGTAGTAACTAAATATTCTGCAATAAATTAGCTTATAGAGTGTCTTATTAATTATAATATAAACAACAATATTCTTTTACTAAGAATTAAAAATAAGCTGTTTATTTTGTTAATTATCTATGCTATAGCTTGTGCTTCTAAAAATTACTACTAAGTAATATACTGTAAATAAAATAAGTTAATTAACACAAGAAAGAACTACAAACTATTTGTATTAGAGGTTTTGTATTCTGCTGCTATCTATTCTTAAACAACCAGCAAAGCTTTCTAAAGCATTGTATTTATTAAAGTAAAAGAAGCTTAAGACTATTAAGGTTTTTAAAACATTCAGCTGTATTTTGTGTACATATTATTTGTTTTTATAATTACGTAGCTATTTACAATCAAATAATTAAAGTAAAATACCTATATTAGCTGCACTAACTACTATAATTTATATGTTTTTCCCTAAAAAAACTTTATTTTATGATAAAATTTGGCGAATTAATTAATGCCGATAAACCCGTTTTGATTGACTTTTACTCAGATTTAGAAGAAGTAGAAAACAACCTAAAAATTTTAAGAAACGTTGCAATAACTTTGGGCAGTAGCGCCAAAGTTATTAAAATAAATATTAAAAACAACGAAATGCTTGCAGACGCACTTTGTATAAAAGTAAGCCCGACTTTTATGATCTATAAAAACGGCGAAATGAAATGGCGACAAACAGGTTTTAAAGACGGCAATACCTTAATTGGTTTGGTGCAACAATACCTTTAGTACAATTTTGTTGTTTAGGTAAGAAGTATTAAAAATATTTTTTAGAAGCTATTTCCAGCTTTCACTACTCGCTTTTTTCGTTCCTCAAAAGAGCTCAAACAAGCCGTTTAATCTGGGCTAAGATTGTTTGGTAGCTTATTTTATTGCCTTAAAAACAAATCCTTTTTTGGCTAATTCGGTTAAGATTTTAGGTAAAACATACCGCAATTTTTTAGCAGCTTTTACACTATCATGAAAAACAACAATGCTTCCGTTTTTGGTGTGTTTTAAAACGTTTTCTAGGCATTTTTCTTTAGAAATAGTAGTATCAAAATCTGCAGATAAAACAGACCACATAATAATTTTATAGCCTTTTTTTAGCAATTTATTTGCTTGTGTTTTTTTTATTTTTCCGTATGGTGGTCTAAAAAGTTTCTGCTTACTTGTTACCGTGTGTAATTGTGTAACGCTAGCTTGGCAGGCTAAAACATTCTCTAAATAAGTTGCTTTATCTGTTTTCCAACCATTTAAATGATTTTGAGTATGATTGCCAATACTATGGCCATTTGTAATAATTTTATTAAAAATTTCTGTATTGTTGTTTATGTTTTTACCAATGCAAAAAAAAGTGGCTTTTGCTTGGTGTTTTTGTAATTCATCTAAAACAAATTGGGTTATTTCTGGCGTAGGGCCATCATCAAAAGTTAAGTAAATTTCTTTTTTACCCAAAGAAAAACGCCAAACATAATTAGAGAAAAATCTCATAATTATAGCAGGCGTTTTTGGTAAATATGCTTTCAAGTTATTCTTTTATAAGCTCTAAATCTACTGGATCTTCATCTGGCAATAAACTACTAAATAATTGTACGCTTTTTATAAATTCGTCTTGTAATTGTTTCATGTATGCTTTATCGCCGTCAAATTCTTCTATCTGACCTAGTATGTTTCTATACATATACAAATTGGTATCAATATTATCAAAAACCAAATCTAAATCTTTATAGGTGCTATAATGTATTAATCTTTGTTGAAAAATGGTAATTAAAGTTTGCGCCGTTTTTCTTGCACTTTCTTTGTCGCCAATTTTATAATACATTTCTGGATATCCAAGAGAAATACTATAATGCCCAAAATCTTCTATTGGCATTTTGTATAAAGATAAATCTAATACTTCTTTTGCAGTTGCAGAGTCTTTTTGTTTTAAGAACTCTTCAGACAAACGCATTAAATTATTACGCAAAGAAATAGCATTTCGTCTGGTTTGTTCATCAATATAAATTTTGCCGCTGTTAATGTTTTTCCAATCTAGCTTTTTAATATTGGCGTACATTTTTTCGGTGTCAATTCGTCCCATTTCAAACAAACTAACTTCTCTAACTAATTTACCATTTTTCATCGTAAATTTTTGTTGATGTTTTAATTGGTACTAGTTTGTAAGACATTCCGTCTAATTGCATATACTCTTTTAACCAGATGTACTCTTCGTCTGCATTTGCACCACCTGTAAAATAAATAGGTCGTTTCCAATCGAAGTTTGCCAAAATATCTAACATTAATATTCTGTTTTTAGTTAAACCTTGTCTATCAACAGTAATGTCTATATAATCTACTATTTTGTCGGCATCTTTTTGCGCAACAATACCAGATTTTAAGGCATTTTCTTTGTTTACAGGAATACGAATTCTGTTTGTAGGATATGTTTTTTCTTTAATATCTTCTTCCTCATCAATATAATAAGTAGCCAGATTATCGCTGGCAATCCAACGCATAAAGTCTTTTATGTTAATTATAGAATCTTTAAACTGTGGGTGGGGCACATGATACGCAACATCTAAAGTACCAAATTTATATTGGCTGTGCTTTAATTGCGACGGAATAGGAGCAGCATTATAACTGGCTCTTTTCATTTGATCTATGTACCAATCTGTGGCAAAAAGACTGGTGTTTACCAATTTTAAATCGGTTCTAATACCTTCTACTTCTTGTAAATACCAAAGCGGAAACGTATCATTGTCTCCAATAGTAAATAAAATGGCATTTGGGTCGCAAGATTCTAAATACGCTTGGGCATTTAAACGCGTTGTGTTTCTATGGCCTCTATCATGATCGTCCCAATTTTCGGTAGCCATTAGTGTAGGAACGGCTAATAAAGAAATTACAGAAACAGCTATTGCAATGGTTTTTTTGTTTGCAAAATTCTTTAAAT
>CAYWOM010000303.1:0-3153 GCA_964459905.1 uncultured Polaribacter sp.
ATTTCCTAATGGAGACATCTTGTCTGCATAGGCTAAAAAACCTTCAAATCCTTTTACACCACTACCTGCTGTAGTTGGTGTTGGAGATTGAGAAATGGTATTAACTCTTACCTTATGATCTCTACCAAAGAAATATCCAAAACTACGCGCTATACTCTCTAGATAGGCTTTGTTGTCTGCCATATCATTATAATCTGGAAAAACACGTTGAGCTGCCATGTAGGTTAGGGCTACGATACTACCCCACTCGCTCATGGCCTCTTTGTTGTATAAGACATTCATTACTTTATGAAAAGAAACCGCAGATACATCCCACCCTTTAGTAGTAAAATCATATTTAGGATCTGTATACAATTTCCCTTTTCTTACGTTAACAGACATACCAATAGAATGCAATACAAAATCAATTTTACCGCCCAGAATTTCCATAAATTGTTCAATCAAATGCTCTAGGTCTTCCATAGAAGTAGCATCTGCTGGAATAATTTGAGACCCTGTTTTGGCTGCTAAATCTTTTATAGTTCCCATTCTCATTGCAATAGGTGCGTTTGTTAACACAAACTCTGCTCCTTCTTCATGCGCTCTTTCTGCCACTTTCCAAGCAATAGAATGCTCATTTAATGCACCAAAAATAATTCCTTTTTTTCCTTTTAATAAGTTATACATGTTGGTTAATGACTTTTAGTTCATGGTTTTTACTCAAAAAATCTAAATCTCTTCTATCTTCTCTAAGACTAGTTTAACAATTCTTTTGCATGTGTTAATGCAGAATCTGAAATATCTTTACCACTTAACATTTCTGCAATTTCTACAATTCTTTCTGGGTTAGATAACTGTTTTAAATTAGTCGTTGTAATTCCATTAACTTCTTCTTTATACACTTTGTAATGGTTTTTACCTTTTGCAGCAATTTGTGGTAAATGTGTAATGGCAATTACCTGCATATTTAAACTCATTTGCTGCATAATAGCGGCTATTTTATTAGAAACTTCACCAGAAACCCCGGTATCAATCTCATCAAAAATAATGGTTGGTAATTGTGTGTTTTCTGATAAAACTTTTTTAACAGACAACATAATTCTAGACAACTCGCCACCAGAGGCTACTTTTTTTAACTCGCCAAAACTGCCGCCTTTATTAGCTGAAAAGAGAAATTCTAATTCGTCTTTTCCATTAGAGAAAAAAAGATCTGTTGGTATAATGTTTATTGAAAAACGTGCATTTTGCATACCTAAATCTATCAATAATTTTTGTAATTCTTTGTTGAGTTTTGGTATTGAAGAAACCCTAGCTTTTGAAATTAACTGTGCAACTTTATCTAACTTATCAGAAATTATTTTAATTTCATTTTTCTTAGTGTTAATATCATCTTCTGCAGAGGCTACTTGTGCTACTTTTTCTGCTAATTCTTTAAAAACAAATAGCAATTCTTTATTAGAATTTACAGCATGCTTGTTTTGTAAATTGTAAATAACTTGCAATCTGTCATTAATTTCTTCTGCTTCATTCGGATTAAAATCTACACTTTCATTAGCGTTTTCTAATTCGGTAACAATATCATCTACTTCAATTTTTATACTGGTAATTCTTTCAGATAATTCTTGGTATTCCTTAGAAAAGGGAGCAACTTTAGCAATCTTATTATCTAACGAATTCACTAAATTCTGAATACCAGTTTCTTCATTAATAGAAATTTCTAATGCTTCAGATAAATGTAGTTTTATATCTTCAATATTATTTAATTTCTCTAGCTTTTCTTCTAAATCTTGTTGTTCATCAACTTTTAAATTTGCTACCTCTAGCTCTTTAAATAAATGCAAATTATAATCATATTGCTCATTGGCAACCTGCTGATTATTTTCTAGTGTTAATAATTCTTTTTTTAACGTATTTAATTGTTGGAATCCTCTTTTATAAGAAGCTATTCTAGGTTCATTTTTGGCCAATGCATCAATTATAGTAAACTGAAAACCAGTATCTGATAACTGCATGGTTTGATGCTGAGAATGTACATCAATCAATTTTGATTTTAATTCATTTAAAACCGACAACCTAACGGGAGTATCGTTTACAAAAGCTCTCGATTTTCCAGAAGGTAAGATTTCTCTTCTAATAATAGTTTCGGCTTCGTAATCTAAATCTACCTTTATAAAAAATTCTTGCAAGTTATAATTAGAAATGGCAATTTTTGCCTCGACGACGCATTTAGTAGATGTATTTTTTAGTGAAGATAAATCTGCTCTATTTCCTAAAACCAAACCTAAAGCACCAAGAAGTATCGATTTTCCGGCGCCAGTTTCTCCGGTTATTATTGACAATCCCGAAGAAAAGTTAATAGATAACTGATTGATTAGTGCGTAATTATTTATGGATAATTGTGTTAGCAAATTCTTTGGAGTTTTAAAGAATAAAAATAACTATTTTAATTTAAAAAATATAGTAAAACATAAAGTAGAATTAAAAAAAACTATTTAATATTTTTCCATTTGCTATTATTATTCGGCGAAATTTTTCTTAAAACTTGAGTCAATTTAGAGGCGTTTCTTGTTTGTTCGCCATCTGAATATACATTTACAAGCTCGTCTGCTTTTGCATCGAAAAATAACCTAATTAAATAATTACCTACTGTTTTGTTAAAGATTTTTTCTAGGGATAATACAGTATTTTCTATACCCTGTTTTGCTGTTTTACTGTTTACAGAAAAAGTATCTAAACCTTTTCTATGATAGGTATACAATAAATCTCTATAACTTTTTAAATCTGGTGACAATAGATTGTCTATCAACAAAAAACGGTTTTGTTTACCAACCACGTTTTGCCAAGAAGACAAGCCGCTTTGTTGTGCTTGTAGCATTACATTTTGCGCTTCTTCTAAATAGGTTTCACCACCGTATTTAGAAAACGTATCTGCATCAACACCTAAAATAATGTTTATATAAAAAACAATGGTAGAAATTAAATTGCTATCAAAAGAGTTTCTATTGTAAATTAAAGGATCGAACTCATTGTATTTAAAATTAAAATTATTGTCTTTTATATTTAAAATTGGCGATGCGTAAGTAGACCCAAATACAGGTCTTGTAGATTGTACTTGCAAGGTTGCTGTAAAATTATTATTGTCTCTAGAGGTAATAATAATTGTCATGGCGCAAT
>CAYWOM010000304.1:0-3141 GCA_964459905.1 uncultured Polaribacter sp.
GTTTTAGATGCATTTTGACTAGAACTACAAGCTACAAAAGCCAATAAACTAGCAATATATACTATTTTTTTCATCGATTAAAAAGTGTTTTTATTGAGTAACAATGATGCCCAAAAGTAACAAAAAGTTACGTGGTAGCAAATTTAAATTTTGTTGACAACAAACTGCTGTAATGTTCTGTTAAAATAAATGAGTTCTTTCGGAAATAAAGCATCAAAAGCATTTTCTTCAATCAGTTTTTGTGGAGTTCCTGTATAAAAGGCTGTATCCGTTAACAAAATAATTTCATCTGATAATTGAATAGATAAATTGACTTCATGAGAGGAAATAATAATGGTTTTTAATGTTTGACTAACCAGCTTTTTCAACAAAGAAAAAATTTTAATCGTATGATGCATGTCTAAATGTGCAGTTGGTTCGTCTAAAATGATAATTTCTGTGTCTTGCGCTAAAGCTCTGGCAATTAAAACACGTTGCAATTGTCCGTCACTTAATTCATAAAAACGATTGTTTTTGAGATGCTCAATTTCTGTCTGCTCAATAGCTAAGTTTATTTTTTTAAGATCGTTTTCCGAGAGTTTGTCGATCCAATTTGTGTAGGGTTGTCTGCCAAGTGCAATAATCTCAAAAACGGTTAATTGACTTTCTGGTAGGCGTTCTGTTAGCACCAAACTCAATTTTGTAGAGAGCTCTTTTTCAGAATAAGTTAACAGGTTTTTATCGTTTAAAAAGATGGTTCCAGAAATTGGTTTTTGCACCTTAGAAATAGTTCTTAATAAGGTAGATTTTCCTATTCCGTTTTTACCTAAAACAGTAACTAATTTTCCTTTTTTTATAGACAAGTTAATGTCAGAAACCACAATTTTATGTTGTTTTTTCTGAAGGTAACCAATGGTTAGATTCTTAGTTGTTAAAACGATATTTTCTTTAAACTTTAACACTTTGTAATTTTTTTACTTTGTAACTATTTTAAACAAATATTTTCTTTTTTCTAACCAACAACCAAATTACAACAGGCGCTCCAAATAAAGAGGTTATTGCGTTTATTGGTAGCGTAAATTCACTTGTTGGTAATTGTGCAATTGCATCGCAAATTAGTAAAGTAATAGCACCTAAAATGGCAACTGCCGGCAACAATATTTTATGATTTGAAGTGGCAAAAAGCATTTTTGCAATATGTGGAACCGCTAAACCAATAAAAGCAATTGGACCAGAAAAAGCGGTAATTACTCCTGTTAAAATACTTGTAATTAATAAGATGCTATTTCTGCTTTTTTTAACATTTATACCTAAACTTTTTGCGTAATTTTCTCCTAATAAATAACTATTTAGAGGTTTTATAAGAAATGTTGTTCCCAAAATTGCTACACTGTAAATGCTGCTAAAAACAATTAATTCTGTCCAAGAAAGATTTCCTAAGCTACCAAAACTCCAAAATAAGTATTGTTGTATTTGTGAAGCCTCACTAAAATAAGCCAAAACACTTATAATTGCAGCTGTTAGGCTACCAAACATTAAGCCAATTATTAAAATAGACATGGTGTTTTTTACTCTATTTGCAGCAATAATCACTGCTGATAAAACCAAAAAAGCCCCTAAGCTTGCGGCAATGGGTAAAGACCAATGTGAAACGGAATTGCTTAGAAAAAACCCTCCAAAAAGACCCGAACCTAAAATTAAAATAGCAACTCCTAAACTTGCGCCAGAAGAAATTCCTAAGACAAAAGGCCCTGCAAGCGGATTTCTAAATAAAGTTTGCATTAATAAACCACAAATAGACAAGCCAGAGCCTACCAAAATTGCAGTAATTGATTTTGGTAATCTAAAATCTATAATTATAGTTTGCCAACTTTCTTTGGCGTTAAAACTACCTGTTAAAATATTTAAAATGTCTTTTAAAGGGATAGAAACAGAGCCTAAACTAATGTTTATAAGGAAAAATACAACTAGTAATACTAATAGTATTATAAAATGTTTTTTATAAGATGTATATTTCATTTATCGGTGTTCTAGTTGGGCGCAGTCGGAATCTTATTAAAACCTCTCGATTGCACACGAGATGACAAATTTAAGTTTTATATTCCGATAAAAAATTTACTAATTTCTGAATTGCCAAACCCCTATGAGAAATTTTATTTTTTTCTTCAGAACTCATTTCTGCAAAAGATTGATTGTATTCTTGTGGCTGAAATATAGGGTCATATCCAAATCCTTTTTCTCCGTGTTTTTTTGTTAATATTTCACCTTTGCAAATTCCGTTAAACAAAAATTGCTTTCTGTTTAAATTTAAGCAAATTGCTGTTCTAAATTGTGCTTTTCTATTTTCTTTGTTTTCTAATTCTAATAATAATTTTTGCATATTATTTTCAGAATTACTTGGTTCACCAGCAAAACGAGCGGAATAAACACCTGGCTTTCCATCTAAACTTTCTACTTCTAAACCTGTATCATCTGCAAAACAATTATAACCAAATTTTTTAGTAATATGGTTTGCTTTTAATTGCGCGTTTCCTTCCAAAGTAATTTCGGTTTCATCAATTTCATCAAAACAATTAATGTCTTTTAAACTCAATAATTCAATTGAGTTTGGCAGCATTTCTTGAACTTCTTTTAGTTTGTTTAAATTGTTGGTTGCAAAAACGAGTTTCATATGGCAAAAATAATCAATTTAAAGTCAGAAAATAAAAATACTTAAAGTAGCTGCGGTACTATTCATGATGATAAGGCTCGTTTTTTAGAATTGTAAAAGCTCTATAGAGTTGTTCTACAATAAACAAACGAATCATTTGATGTGAAAATGTCATTTTAGAAAGCGATAATTTTCCAGTTGACTTTTTATAAACTGCTTCAGAAAAACCATAAGGACCACCAATTACCAAAACGAGTTGTTTAATGCCAGAGTTCATTTTCTTTTGTAAATATTGTGAAAACTGAATAGAAGTAAAGTCTTTTCCTTTATCATCTAATAAAACCAACTGATCTGTGTTTTGTAATTTTGATAAAATTAAAATTCCTTCTTTTTCTTTTTGCTGAATTTCGCTTAAATTCTTCACATTTTTAATGTCAGGAATAATCTCCAACTCAAACTTAATATAATGTTTTAATCGTTTTTGATATTCCTCAATTAAGTGAATTAAGTTT
>CAYWOM010000305.1:0-3140 GCA_964459905.1 uncultured Polaribacter sp.
TTTTAGCGTTTCTGTAAGATAAATCATAATCATCATCTTCTCCATCAGGAATTCTATGAGATCTATCAATAATAACAGAAACACTATTTTTCACCAATAAATCTGCAACATTTTCTGCACCATCTCCATGTACAATTACAATATTATTAATGCCTAATTTCTTACAAGAATTAACAGCATCTGTAATTTCTCTTTCTCCACTAACGTGAATAAATATTTTTTGAGAACCATTGAATAAACCCTTAGTTGCTGAAAAAGGTAAGTTTTCTGTTGATGAATTACTTCTTAAATATCTTTTTGCATCTGCAAAGAAATCTGTTATTTTTGTAATATTTTTAACATATTTTTTATCCTCTTTAAGAGTAGGATCTTCACCAAGCCACCAACGACCGCGAGTTAGACTTCCTGGCCAATTTATGTGAATTGCATCATCTTTTTTAATGGCAGCATCTTCCCAATTCCAAGCATCAAATTGCATGATTGAAGAAGTTCCAGAAATTGTACCGCCTCTTGGTGTAATTTGCCCCATAAAAACACCATTTGGTCTCATAGATTCTGTAACCTTACTTTCTGCATTGTAGGCAATTAAACTTCTAATATGTGGATTCATAGCACCAACTTCATCTTCATCATCAGTTGCTCTAACAGCATCTATTTCTACCAAACCTAAAGAGGCATTTGCAGCAATAAAACCAGGATAAATATGTTTTCCTTTTGCGTTGATAATTGTTCCTTGTCTTGCAATCTTCATCATATTACTGCCAACAAATGTAATTTTTCCATCAGCAAACATAATTAATGAGTTTTTTATTACGTTTCCATTACCCAAATGTGCCGTTGCTCCTTCAATAGAAAAAGCTGTTGTTTGTTTTGGTGCTGGAGTTTGTTGTGCAGAAATGCTTCCTAAAACGAATAAGAAACAGACTAAACTATGTATAAATTTATTTTTCATTTGGTTTGTTTTTGAGTTCTTATTCAGTATCACAGTGAAAATGTTGATTACGTTTCTTTTTTGGCATTTCAGTTTTACCACCATTCATTTTTTCGTTGAGCATCATTTTTAATAGCTTACTTTTTTCTAATTTTATTGCTTTTCTTTTTTCTAAATCTGCATCAACATCAAAATAAATAGCTCCTTCTATAATTGTTTTTTCTGCTTTTGCATAAATGGATAAAGGATTTGTATTCCATAAAACTACATCGGCATCTTTACCAACCTTTATAGAACCAGTTCTATTATCTAAATGCAATAATTTAGCAGGATTAATAGTAACCATTTTCCAAGCTTCTAATTCAGACATTCCGCCATATTTTATGGTTTTTGCAGCTTCTTGATTCAGTCTTCTAGACATTTCTCTGTCATCAGAATTTATAGCAACTGTAATTCCTTGATTTGCCATAATCGCAGCATTATAAGGTATTGCGTCTAAAACTTCATATTTATAAGCCCACCAATCTGAGAATGTTGAAGCGCCAACTCCATGTTTTTTCATCTTATCAGCAACTTTATAACCTTCTAAAATATGGGTAAAAGTATTTATATTAAAATTGAATTTTTCTGCAACTTTCATTAACATATTAATTTCTGATTGCACATAAGAATGACAAGAAATAAAACGTTCTTTGTTAATAATTTCTGCTAAAGTTTCTAATTCTAAATCTTTTCTATACGGTTTTCCGCTTTTCTTTAAAGCGTCATATTCTTTTGCTCGTTGAAAATAATCTACAAAAACCTGTTCTGTTCCCATTCTTGTTTGTGGAAAACGGATTGTATTATTTTCGCCCCAGTTAGATTGTTTTACGTTTTCACCCAAAGCAAATTTTATATATTTAGGAGCATTATCAATTAACATTCCTTCAGCATTTTCTCCCCATTTTAGTTTTATAAGAGCAGAACGACCACCAATAGGGTTTGCTGAGCCGTGTAAAATTTGAATTGAAGTAACGCCACCAGCCAAATTTCTATAAATGTTCATATCATTTGGGTTTACTACATCTTCGATGGTAACTTCTGCGGTAGAATTATGGCCGGCTTCATTTACAGCAGATGTTGCAATGTGCGAATGTTCATCTATAATTCCGGCTGTTAGTGTTTTTCCTGTTCCGTCTATTACATTTGCTTTTCTTGCTGATAAATTTTTTCCAATTTCAGCAATTTTACCATCCTTTAAAAGTACATCTGTATTTTCTAAAATCCCATTAGATTCGCTCGTCCAAACAGTTGCGTTTTTAATTAAAATCGTTTCTTGTTTTGGTAAGGTATAATTTCCGTAACCAAGATTAGGGTAACTTACAGGTAAAACTGTTAAATCTTCTTCCTTTTTATTCTCTTTTTTCTTTTCTTCTTTTTTCTCTCCTCTTTTTGCAACTTGTTTAGAAGCAGACCAATAGGTTTCGTTCCCAGCTTCATCAAAAGCAGTTCCTTGCATTACATTAGAAGCATTAATTGTTTGCCCTTTTAATCTTGTAAAACCAGCTTTTTCATTAATAGTTATGTGAATCCAATTTTCTTTAAAAGCAAAAGTAGATTTTACTTTTTCTTCTCCCATTTTTAAAGAACCTTTTTGTTTTGGGCCTTTTCCAGTGATAGAAAGCATGTAATTTTTATCATTTACACGCAACATATAATCGCCAGCAAGATCTTTGATATTCATGTCGTTTATAATATTTTTATCTCCCTGAACCCAATTTTCATGAATAATAGTTTTGCTATCAAAAACATCACCAGAAGTAATAATAAAATTAGCATAACTTCCTGTATTTAGATTTCCAATAGCAGAATTTCCTAACATTTGTGCAGGTTTTGTTGTTAACGCTTCTAATGCTTTTTCTTTGCTAAAACCATATTTTATAGCTTTTTGTAAGTTTTTATGAAAAGAACTAACAGCTTTTAAACTGTGCGTTGTTAATGCAAAATTAACTCCGTTTTTATCTAAAATCGATAAATTAGAAGGTTCTTGATTCCATTTACGTAGTTCGCTTAACGCAATTTGTTTTGCAATTGTTGGATTATTTACATCATAAGCCAATTGAAAATTGATAGGAATAATAAAGTTTGCATTTGTTTTTTTGATGTCGTTAATTCTTTCATATTCATCTCCACCACCAACGATGGTATATTGAATATTTTGAGCATCACC
>CAYWOM010000306.1:0-3138 GCA_964459905.1 uncultured Polaribacter sp.
CTTTTAAATTAGAAGATAGAAAATTTCCCATAGAATTTGATGCATCTTTTAAAAATAAAAACACAGTTTCAATTCAAATTCCTGAAGGATATGTTGTAGAAAAATTACCAGAAAATATGGCCATTGGTTTGCCAGAAAACTTGGGTGTTTTTAAATTTCAAATATCACAAAAAGGGAATAAAATAAATACAATTTGCCTGCTACAATTTAATAAAGCCATTATTGCTGCTCAATATTATGGTGCGTTAAAAGATTTTTATGGGCAAATGGTAAAAAAGCAATCAGAGAAAATTGTGTTGGTTAAACAATAAATAAAGACTTGCTAAACAAGTGTGTTTGTGTTTTTTGTATACAGGTTTTCTATGAAGGAAAACCTAAAATTTCACCCATACCAACAGTAAATAACCAACAACCATAAATTGCATGTTCAATAGAAACTAATACCGTAGATTGTGTTTTTTTATAGGTAAATGCAAAGATAATTCCGCCAATAAAAGTTATAATTAGTACCAAGCCATTCTTAAAAAATAGATGCGCTAAAGAAAATAAAAAAGCGTTTATAATTATAAAAAGAAGTTCGTTTTTAAACAGGTTTTTATAGCGATCAAAGAAAAAAGTTCTATAAAGTAATTCTTGTGGATACACAGAAAAAAGAGAATAGAAAAACAAAATAAGAATCCATAGTATTGGCTTATTAAATGCCACTGTAAAAAGACTTTCTCTAGTTGTAAAATAGACAAAAGTAGCAGTGAAAATAGCAATTATTAGAAATTTTAAAAAGGTAGATTTCCAAAAATTATTCCAATGGATGTTTTTATTAATTTTAAACCTATTTTTTTCAACTTTAAGTAATATAAATAGTACATAAAAAAAACCAAGAACGCCAACAACTAATTTTAAAATTGCGGAATAGTTAAACACAAAACTTGTAGGAATTACTATAAATAGGAGTAGAAATTCAATATATTTATATCGTTTAGAGTGCATGTTTTTTAATTTTTAAGAAAGATTTATAACTGTTGTATTCTTTACTTCCTCAATAGAAAAAGTACTATGTGTGCTACCAATGTATTTAATAGCTGTTAATTTTGTAACCATAAAATCTCTGTATTCATCCATGTCTTTTACGTAGATTTTTAGAATATAATCATAATCGCCACTTACATGAAAACATTCTGAAACTTGCGCTAATTTTAAAATTTCACGTTCAAAAGTAGTTACGTATTCTCTAGAATGCTGCACTAGTTTTACATGACAAAATACTAAAAAAGATTTTTCAATTTTATTTCTATTAACAATGGCTACGTATTTTTCAATTACCTTTTGGTTTTCTAATTTCTTAACCCTTTCATATACTGCGGTTACAGATAAGTTTAGCTGTAAAGACAGTTGCTTAGTGGTTTGTTTGCTGTCGTTTTGTAATAAATTGATGAGTTTTTTATCAGTAATATCTAACATATAAATTTTCTAAAAATTGAATTTTAAATAGTAGTTATCAGTTTTTAAAACTAATAACTAATTCAAAAATAGAAAAATAATCTGTAAATTTATATTTATGTTGATATATATTCTTTTAAGTCGTTGTTTTGTTTGTAAATTATAGTTCTTGTTAATACCTGAATTATATAAAATACACATATTTATGAAATTCAATCCAGCAGACAGTATTCAAGATTTACAACATTTTGGTGAATTCGGTGGCGTAAATCCATCCATTTCAGATTCATCAACATATACATTTCTATCCGCAAAAACCATGTTCGATACTTTCGAAGGAAATGCAGATGGTTGTTACTTATATTCGCGCCATTCTACACCTAGTAATTTGCATTTAGGCGCAGCTTTGGCGGCTATGGAAGGTACAGGAACAGCCAATGTCTCTGCCTCTGGTATGGGCGCAATTACACCTGTTTTAATGCAATTATGTGGTGCCGGAGATCATATAGTTGCCAGTAGAACCATCTATGGCGGTACTTATGCTTTCTTAAAAAACTTTACACCAAGGTTTCAAATAGAAACTACATTTGTAGATATTACAAAGTTAGATCTTGTAGAAGCAGCAATTACAAAAAACACAAAAGTGTTGTATTGCGAATCTGTAAGTAACCCTTTATTGGAGGTTGCAGATATTGTAGGTTTAGCTGCTTTAGCAAAAAAATACAACTTAAAATTAGTGGTAGATAATACTTTTTCTCCGTTATCTATTTCGCCAATAAAATTAGGTGCAGATATTGTTTGCCATAGTTTAACAAAATTTATAAACGGATCATCAGACACCGTTGGTGGAGTAGTTTGTGGTACGCAAGAATTTATTAACGATTTGCGTAATGTAAATAATGGCGCAAGTATGTTATTAGGTGCAACAATGGATAGTTTGCGAGCTGCATCTGTTTTAAAAAACATGAGAACATTACATATTAGAATGAAACAACACAGTTTTAATGCCGCTTTTTTAGCCGATAAATTTCAGGCAGACGGATTAAAAACGGTCTATCCAGGATTAAAAACGCACCCTTCTCATAAACTCTTTAAATCGATGATGAATACAGAATTTGGTTTTGGAGGAATGCTTACTGTAGATGTTGGTTCTTTAGATAAAGCAAACCAATTAATGGAGTTAATGCAGCATAAAAATTTGGGCTATTTAGCCGTAAGTTTAGGGTTTTACAAAACATTATTTTCTGCACCAGGAAGCTCTACATCATCAGAAATACCAGAAGAAGAACAGCAAGAAATGGGTTTATCTAGTGGTTTAATTCGTTTTTCTATTGGTTTAGATAATACTATCGAAAGAACTTACCAAACAATGAAAGCCTGTATGCAAGAAGTAGGTATTTTATAATTAAAAAAAGCATTCTTTTAAATTAGAGTGCTTTTTTTTATTAAAACTATTAGTTTTAAAGTTAATTTAAAAACAGGGATCACTACGTCTTTTTGCAATTTTTTATATCTTTACTTTTCAATAAATTAGAAGGAATAGTAGCAGTATAGCTCACCTCTTTTTTATGTTGAAACAATTTTTTGATACAAATGTAGATTTTAAGAAAGAAAAGATATTTTGAAAAAACATCAAAAACATACAAATTTAGCAAGAAGAAATAACGATAATTTTGCACCGAATGAAATTGCTATTTTGGG
>CAYWOM010000307.1:0-3129 GCA_964459905.1 uncultured Polaribacter sp.
ACCAAAGTTGTAAACGGCAGTATAATCTAACAAATCTCCAACCACAAATTGGTTACAAATTGCTGCACAAGGCGCATTTTTATTGCTGTCTAAAATTGAAGTATAGATGTCTAATTTTTGAGTTTCTGCCAGTAGCATTCTACCTAATTGGCCGCCACCAAGAACTCCTAATTTAAAATTTGAAGAGAAATAATTTTTCATTAGTATGGTATTATGTTTCAACAAAAATAAGCAACTGTGTTAATATTTAGCATTTTAAAATAGATAATTTATAAACTATCTAAAAAAGGCTTATACGAATAGTGCTTCCGTTTTTTGTAACATTATACTCTATAGCAGGGCAATTAAAACCCGCTGTTTGTGGTGCGCCACCAATGCCTTTTCCAACGCCATATTCGCTATTATCGCAGGCACATTTTAAAACTATTCCTCTTTCAAAAGTCATCGCAGTGCTGCAATCGTTAGCTGGGCATATTTTATCATAGGCTACAAAATCGGTACCGTTAACGTTTAGTAAAAGAATGCCTTTAAATCCGCCAGTAATATCTGCAAAACCACCCGGAACTAATGCGTTTATTAATTGAGGGTTATTTAAATCTGCAGTAATACTTATTGGTGCTGGTCTAATACAATTTTCTAACTGTGAGTTTTCTGTACAGCTAAAAAGTAAAAGAATTGCGATTGCAAAAATAAATTTCGTTAAGTAGTTATTGGTTTTTTTAAAGCGCGCAATCATGTTTTTTATTTTTAAAATCTAAAGTATGTTTTTTTTCTTTTAATAAGCTTTTAAATGATTAAAGTTACAGGGCGAAAATAAAACTTTAACATTCAATATTTTTAGTAGATGGCTACTGTCTCAAGCTGCTTTAAGCCCTTTTCTTTGGCGATTTATTTTTGAATTTCCATGGTGGCGTCAATAGTCGCTCTTTTATTGCTGTTTCTAAAAACCTGTACCAACAAAACTAGATATTCCAAAGTTACAAATATTTTGTATCTTTGTAAAAGAATCTCATTCCTATTATAAGGCGATGGGATTTTTTAAATTTAAACCCATACTGGGTGTTATGAAATAAATGATGATTTTCCGCTCAAATAAATGTGATTTAGTAGAGCGTTAAATAAATTTTAAATAAAATAAAATGAGTGATATATCTTACTATTCAGCAGAAGGATTAAAGAAGCTAAAAGACGAATTGTTACAATTAGAGCAAACAGAACGTCCTAGAGTTACACAAGAAATTGCAGATGCAAGAGATAAAGGAGATTTAAGTGAAAATGCAGAATACCATGCAGCAAAAGAAGAACAATCTCACTTAGAATTTAAGATTGCAAAATTAAAAAATGTAATTTCTAATGCACGTATTTTAGATGAAAGCCAGTTAGATACCTCTAAAGTATTAATTCATTCTGTGGTAAAAATTAAAAATGCTACAAATGGTATGGAGTTTTCTTACACATTGGTTGCCGATTCTGAAACCGATGTTAGAAACGGAAAATTATCTGTAAACTCGCCAATAGGAAAAGGTTTATTAGGTAAAGAAGTGGGCGACGTTGCAGAAATACAAGTGCCAAACGGCATTATGAAATTCGAAATTGTAGCAATTTCTAGATAATGCTATTATGAGGAATAATGACGAAGTAATCTGTTAGTTTAATAGCAAATACTTTTTCATTAATTTTAAGATTATAAATTCGGGTTTTGACAATGTCAAAACCCGAATTATTTTTATATTAGTAGCTCAACTTAAAGCCAATAACTAAACTTTAAAAACTATTTATGAGCATTTTCACAAAAATAATTACAGGCGAACTTCCAAGTTATAAAGTTGCAGAAAACAATAATTTTATTGCTTTTCTAGACATTAACCCAAATACAAAAGGGCACACCTTAGTAGTGCCAAAAAAAGAAGAGAATAAAATTTTCGATTTGTCTAGAGAAGACTATAAAGATTTAATGAATTTTTCTTACAGCGTTGCAAAAGCAATTCAAAAAACGGTGCCTTGTAAACGTGTTGGTATGAGTGTTATTGGTTTAGAAGTGCCACATATACATGTTCATTTAATTCCTTTAAATGCTATGGCAGACATTCAGTTTAGTAAAAAAGTAAGCTTAACAAATGATGAGTTTACTGTATTAGCCAAAAATATTTCTAAAAACTTTAGATAGTAGTTGGCATTTATTGAAAATCAACCCTAAAAAAAAAGACAATTAAACGAACATAAATTATGATAAATTTTTGGATAATAGCAATATTAACTTTTCTTATAATTACATTAATACTAGCAAAATTAACTTTAAAAAAGAGCAGAAAAGAAAGAGGAGAGAAAATGTGGAAATTGTGGGATGGAATGACAAAATACTGGTTGCGTTTATCTTTAGCTAGTTTGGCAATAACAGCTTGTATTATGTTTATAGTGTGCTCGATAGGTTTTCCTGTTTTAGAATAAAATAGATTTTCTAATCTAACAAGTTTCGGAATCCCTCACTTAAAGAGAATTGAGATTGTTTATGGAATCGAAAATTGGAATTATAAACAAAAACCCTATACGGAACATAGCAAGTTGCGGAATTGCTCACTCAAACGGATTTGAAAAAGTATGCGGATTGAAACGCTGACCGAATTCACACAAATGCTGGAAAACTAAAAACGGAATTAAGTTGAATAAGAATAAGTCGTAATAAAAACAACAAAACACCAACAAAGTATTAAAATAATTGCTTGGTTCACTACCTATTTATGAGCATTCCTTAGAAATATCCTATTTGTTATTTTTGCTTAATTTAGTATCTGATTAACGCAACTAATTTTACACCGAACGTTGTCATTTCTGCGTAAGCAGTAATTTATACTAAATATTATCCAACAAAATTTCAAAAGTAGTCCCTTTGCCAATTTCCGATTTTTGTACAAGTATTTTTCCGTTATGGTAGTCTTCTACAATACGTTTAGAAAGTGATAAGCCCAAACCCCAACCACGTTTTTTGGTAGTAAAACCAGGTTTAAAAATCTGTTTAAACAGATTTTTTGGCATTCCTTTTCCGGTGTCGGTAACCGTAATTTGTACCTTTTTTTCTGTATTTGCTATGTTTACATGTAAACTTCCTTTTCCTAACATGGCATCAATGGC
>CAYWOM010000308.1:0-3128 GCA_964459905.1 uncultured Polaribacter sp.
AGACTTTACAGCATTTATAAAAACCTGCAATCCACTGTTGAGTTGGATATTCTTCAAATGCCGCTGTTCCAGAATGTACTTCTTCATTTCTTCGGTTTATTATTGCTTTGGCGACTATTACATTTTCGTCAATAAAGTCTGTAATTAAGGTTTGGCACAAGTTAAGAACATGTACGATACCTATTGATTTTTTCTGACCTTTTAAAGAACCAAGACCCAAGGCGTGCAAAAGATTTTGATGTTCCTAATATTGTGATTCCTAAAAGATGTTGCTTCTCTGCTCCAAAAGAATATGTTGGTGCTAAATTGTAAACAAAATCTGCCTGTCTTCTTGGTGCATTTCCTTTATTTGCTCCTCCATCAATTTCTGCTTTTGTATAAGTTACTGAACCATTTATACCAAAATCTCCAAATCTATATGCAGATTCTACTTCTAAACCTAAAGCTTTAAATGGATTTCCTACAGTTCTGTTTAATTCGTTACTAATTCCTTCATCAGTATTACTTACAAAACCGGTAACATTTAAAACACCATTATCTAATCTCTTTTTTAAACCAATCTCAAATTGAGAAATTTCATCAAACTGTACATCTCCTAAACCATCTGCACCATAAGTATTTCTGTCTGCTGCTCTACCAGAAGCACCTTTACTATATCTTCCAAAAACTGCAGCTCCATCATTAATTTTATAGTTTAAACCTGCAGAGAAAGAAATAAAATTATAATCGTCGCTAATTGCTTGTCCAGGATTACCAGCTATAGTTGGTATTGTTGCTTCGAAAGGGCTAATTACACCATCACTGTTGTAATCGAAACCAATTAAATCTCCATTAGAATCTAAATTACTTAATTGTCCAGAATTTATGGTTCCATTTACATTTACGTTTTCAAAACGAACACTACCATCAAAATTTAATTTTTCAGAAATCTCTGCATCTACACCTACATAAGGAGAGTTTACATTATGTACAGTATTGTATTTTCTTTGACAACAGTTACCCCAAACTGGCTGACCAAAAGAGTAAGCACCTCCTTGAGAAAAACCTTCAAAAACACCCAATCTTGCTTGACCATCTCCTGCAACTTCAGAAATTGCAGAACTCCATTGCCATCCTATTTTAGTGTTTTGAGTTGCAGAGAACATACCTACAGTAACTCCAATATTGTCATTAATTGCTTTAGTAACCTTTACATCACTAAAAAAGTTGCTTAAATCTTCAATAGTAACATCAAAGTATCTAATATCTTGTGCTAATCCATTTGCAGGATTAAATGGTGTACCATCTTGAAAAGTTAAAGCACCAGTTGCTCCAGAAGCACCTCTTACTAAAGCCTCAATATCTGCTACAGTTCCAACATTTGCGGTAAATGGAGCATTCCACTGACCAGAATTGTTAGAATATCTTGCTTTTCCATTCACTTTCCAATCATCTCCAAGATCAAAAGAAAATTCTGCACCAACTGAAGCACTTACTGGATTATTACCACTTCTCATATCATTTTGAGTAGGATTTCCATCGTAAACACTATACGTATTTTGAATATTTACAGAATGTGGAGTATCTGTAGTAATATCAAAACCAGGTAAATTTCCAAAAGTAGGATTAGAATTTGTACCAGTTAGACTTACTGGCATTGGCATATACATTACAGATTTATCATTTAAAAACTTAAAATATGTACGTACGTAACCCTTTTTAAATTCTTTAGTAATGTTTGCTTTTACTTGACCTCCTTTATTACCTTGGTAACCGATATTTCTTGGGCCTTCTCCAACACGCATGAAACCTCCAATATGATAATATAAACCTTCTTTAATTGATGTACCGTATTCGAAATCTAATCGACTAGTTTGAAAATCTAAACCATAAGTAGCACCAATAGTACCTCCTTCTGTTCTACCTGTTTTACTAATCATATTTATAATACCTGCAGGACCATTAGATGTTTGCGTAGAAGCAGAACCACCTCTAATTGCTTCAACTCTACCAATATTAGAATCTATACGTAAAAAATTATCTGCATTACCAAATGAAGTATCTCCAAATAACATTATTGGAAGACCATCTTCTTGTAATTGTAAATATCTAGAACCACCAGAAGAAACTGGCACACCACGTACGTTAAAGTTTGCGTTACCTTCACCACCCGAAGATTCTGCACGAATACCAGGGATGCTTCTAAAAAGTTCACCAGCAGATCTTGGCGATGCTTGTTCTATTTGCTTAATACCTACTGTAGAAATAGAAACACTAGATTCTAATTTAGATTTTGGATTTACAACACCTGTAACAATAATTTCATCTAATGATTGCGCATTTTCTTTGATAACAATATTTAACGTTAGGTTTTTAAAACTTACAACAACTTTATTGCTATAATTATCAAAACCGATGTAAGATGCAATTAAGGTGTAGGTTCCGTTTTTTACATTCTTAATCTCGTACTTTCCATCGAAATCAGAATTTGTACCCAAAGTTGTACCTTTTAAAGAAATATTAACTCCAGGAACCAACTCTCCGTTTTGGTCTGTAACAGAACCAGAAATGGTAAACTGTGCTAATAACGTTGAAGAAGCAAGTATCATCGTTATTAAAACTAATCTTTTTAATTGTAATAGTTTTTTCATTTTAATTATGAATTTAGTAAATAGTTAATCATTATTTTAGGTAAAAATAAATAGTAAGCTGTGTTTTTTATCATATTCTTAAATCGAAAACGTTTTCGATTTACCGAAAACGTTTTCGATTAAGATAATTTACTATCTTTACAAGGTAATAAAGTATATATATTAATTTTAAAAAGTTCATTTTATTTTGGTAACACTTAAGCAAATAGCAGAAGAACTAGGCATTTCTATCACTACAGTTTCTAAAGCGTTAAAAGAATACCCAGACGTAAGTAAAAAAACAAGAAAATTGGTAAGAGAAACAGCAAGTTTATTAAACTATAAACCAAACTCATTTGCTGTAAATTTAAGAACAAGAGAGTCCAAAACCATCGGTTTAATAATTCCAGAAATTGTACATCACTTTTTTTCTAGTGTTATTAAAGGAATTATTTCTCAAGCAGAAAAAAAAGGGTATTTAGTAATTACTTTACAATCTAACGAATCTTACGAATTAGA
>CAYWOM010000309.1:0-3107 GCA_964459905.1 uncultured Polaribacter sp.
GCAAACGATACGAAGTATTAAAAGCAAAAAATTAACAGTTCCGTTTTTGTTTCTTTTTTAAAAGAAAGGACAGTCTGCGAAGCAATTCGTAAAAATTTTGTGATAACAAAATTGAGATTTTTTAAAGCCATTTCTAACGAGTATCTTAAATATATAAAATACATAGGGTATATAAAGTACATATCCTTAATACTCTTTAAAATAAGGAACCTTGAACATAATTTGTACCTGTATCAAGTACACTAATTAAATGTTCGGTTTGTGGTTCTTTAGATAAATAAAAATTATTTTGAAAATAGAAAAAATTTTTTTTTGCAGTAATAAAGTCCTTTTCTTTATACATATATTTACCTCTATAGTGCTTAAAATGAACTTTTAAATTATTGATAGCATTTTTAATTGCATCTTCTTTTGTTTTCCATCTTCCCAAAGAACAAGGAGAACCACCTCCTGCATAAGACAAACTAAAATCCCAAAGATTATTATTACAAATTCCAACTGATATTTCCCAATACAACCAAGCAAGGGCATTTTTAGGCATATAATAAAAAACTGTATCTGGATTTAGAACAACTCCATGTTCATTAATTTCATATTTTTTCATTTTATAAAGTATTAAAAATTGTATGTGTTATTTCTTGGCAATCCTCACAAAATGAATTTTCTTTAATTTTAATTATTTTAGTAGATAAGCAGTTTTCACACATCGGTTTATCTGAAGATGTGGGTTTTCTATTTTCTTTTATAAATACTTTTCTTTTATCATCATATAAATAATATTTCCCATCTTCCGAAAATCCTCCATCTAAATCATCTGCCACAGACCATTCAGAATAATAAAATGAATCTTGATTTTCTTCACACAATTTTTCCCAATTAGGGGTGTCATTATCAAATACATTATTTTTAGATAAAAATTTATCTCTTTCTTTTTCTTCTCCCTCTGCAAAAAATACAGTTTCATTATGTAATGCTAGATAATAACCACAATCAAAAGCTTTTCCTGTTTTTGATAATTGACCAAATAATTCTATGTTTTCAATTTTTCCGCTTGTATTTAATATTTTCATAATTTTATGATTTTTTAGATATAACAAATCTTTTATCCCATTTTCCAATTTCTAAATTGGTATAAAAACCAACATCAAAATAATCAGTCATAGCATCACTTTTATCATGGTTTCCTTTATTAATTATATTATATATTTCAATTAAAACATTTTTCTTTTCTTGATTTTCTATACTTTCAAAAAAATAGGGATTTATTGTTTCATTTCCTCTTTCCTCAAATTTTTCAGATAATAAATTAAAAGGTGCTTCTAAAATAGAAACGCTTATGCAAGAATAATTTCTTCCTACAATCGAGAATTTCCAACCTTTTTTTAATGGATATTTTTCTTTAATTAGTTTTCTTCTTTCTACAATTTCTTTTGTTGATATATAAGCCATAATTTTAATTTTTGAGTGTGCTTGGTTTTTCTATAATGTTTTCGGCTAAAAAAACTTTTTACCGTTGCCACCGTTAAAAAATAAATTAAGGTTCTAGGAGAAGAAAATACGGAGTGTCTATTCCGTAGTAAATTGTTTACAATTTCAAGGAAAAAGAAACCTTATTTTCAGATATCTGAACCTTAATTTATTTTAGGTTTGCGGAGGATAAAAATTTTAGCTGAAAGCATTATCTTGGTTTTGTTTCTTTTTAAAAAGAAATAACCAGAAGTGAAACGTTCCTTATTTTGTTTCTTTATCAAAAGAAAGTATAAGGATTTTCTTTTTTGTTGGAGTTAAACACCAAGAACATTTCTCCCGGTGTTTAATGTAAATAAATATGAAAAGCACCTATTATTAAGAGCGTTACTCTTTTTATTTTTTTAGGTCCAGAAGTGTAGCGACTGATTCTAAAAAAATAAAATGTGTAAAAGTGATTTTTATCTCACTTTGCCAGACTTAGCAAAGTGAGAATTTTTTAAGCAATACCTAATGAGTATGCGAAAACTGAAAGTCTAATAAACTGACACTATAAAAAACCAGTTTTTAAAGGAACTTGAAAACCTTTCTTAATTAATTTAATCTAATAGTATTATTTCTTTTTACCTCATTCAAACCTTGTGTTAAATTAAAATCTTTTCCTCTCTCTTTTCCAGCATTAAAACCAACTTTATTATACCTTATATTTTTTTTAACTTTTCGCAACTTCATATTTAAATCATTAAAACTATTTTTTACTAATTCTTCTTTTTTAGAAACAACTAAACCATATTTAGTATTTTGTTGCATTTCAGAAACTCTTTCATTATAAAGTAGTCCCATTTTAGAAGATACTTCTAATAAATAACCCTTTACAAAATCACTTGATATCGTTCTTCCATGTAAAGAAGTTGATTCTTTAATAGCTCTATATTTTGAAGAATTTTGGAATAACTGTTTTTCATTTAATAAAGAATTAATAATTAAAGTATAACTATAAGAACATAATTTTACATCATTTTCAAAACCAAAAAAACTAATTTGTTTTTTATTATAAAAAATTTTTACATCA
This sequence comes from uncultured Polaribacter sp., assembly GCA_964459905.1. Lineage (GTDB taxonomy): Bacteria > Bacteroidota > Bacteroidia > Flavobacteriales > Flavobacteriaceae > Polaribacter. The sequence goes on from CAYWOM010000309.1 coordinate 2,540, forward strand.
AATAATTTTCCTAAATTATAAAAGAAAATAGTAGTATCATAACCAACTTTTATCAAATCTAATTTTTCAAGAACACATTTATCAGCAGCAAAAGGATTTTTTAAATCGCTAATTTCTATTGAATAGTTTTTCATTAATTCATTAGCTTTTTTTAAAGAATTAAAAGCTTCCTCTTTAGTAGCTCCATTTTCAACTGTTTTTTGTAGTAGAGCATTTATTTTTCTTTCAATTGAAATTTTCATAATTAATTTAATTTAAAAGTTAATATTAATTTTTATAGTTTTCATTTATATAAGAAGCTACAGATTTTTGATTATAACTATCTAACAGCATAAACCATTTAAAAAACATTTCTGTTCCTGTTCTATTTTCTTTAGATAAAGATTTGTATTTATTTTTTAGATGTAACGAGTTATTACAAACTTCAAAACAGTTTTCTAACATATCGCTAGAAAAATTATTTGCAAAATACATGAAGTTAATTATTGATTCTGAACCTTTCATAATATTGTTTTTTTGAGTGTGCTTGGTTTTTCTATAATGTTTTCGGCTAAAAAAACTTTTTACC
>CAYWOM010000310.1:0-3103 GCA_964459905.1 uncultured Polaribacter sp.
CAAAAAAAAGTTCTATTGGGAGTCCGCTGCTATTAGATTGTGGTAATTTCACTCTAGCGAAAACCGTTAACTCTGTATAATCTTTTGTGAATGTAGCTTTGGTAATACCAATGGCATATTCTATGTTTTCTCGAACATGTTTTACACCTACTGGTAATTCTTGAATGTCTTCATTGGTAAAACTATCTACCCAAGATCCGTTATCTTCTATTACCGTAAATGAGTCAGCTGCCTTGTCTCTGTCTTTGGCTATTGAATCTGAAACAGGATACCATTTCTCTATGTTTTTCCATGAGAAATCAGGATTGTAATTATCTGAGTTTGTATGAAACTTATAAGGGTTTCCAACTACTGGTAGATTTAGTAACCTTGAATTAGCCTTCTTTTGTTTAAGACTATCCTTATTTATTTCCTTAGAAGAATATGTGTGGTATTTTTTTAATAGACTTTTTGTGCTTGAAGCCAATACTGACTGAAAAACACATATACAGAAAGCACTCAAAAAAGTAATTTTTCTTATCATAGGGTTCTTCTTTTACTTACAGATATTAACTTATAACGTTAAATCAAATCTGAGGGGCACAATTTTTACAGCAAATAAACAAAAAATATTTATATGATTAAGACAGTTATCAATTAAAATGAAACAAAAATAAACAACAACACTACACTTATAATAAAAATAATCACCACAAAACCCTTTAAAAAAAAAGGATAGTTACATATTGTATTGGCAAATAGATTTTTTTCCTTTAGTAATATTTTGTTTTCCTTTAATTTACTTTACCATCCAAAATTATGTCCATTTTCTTCAATTTTACACATATAACACTGAAATTGTGATGAGAACTTTAGGATGTATGCTAAAATTGCATCTTTAAGATTTCTGTAATGTTCTATTAATGAAAATTTAATACCTTTGTAATCAATATGAAACAAGTTTTCCATAAAATATCATCGCTTATAATGGCTTTTATAGTTTTATTCTCTACAATGTCGTTTACAATTGAGATGCACTATTGTGGAGAGAATTTGGTCGATACTGCTATTTTCAAAAAAGCAAAAAGTTGTGGAATGGAAATGGAAAAACCTTCAAGCAAAAGTTGTTCTGTTTCAAAAAAGAATTGTTGTAATGATAAAAAGGTAATTATTGATGGTCAAAATGAATTGCAATTATCTTTTGATACGCTTTCTTTTGAACAACAACAATTTGTTTATTCTTTTATTTACACTTATATCAACCTTTTTGAAGGTTTAGAGGGAAATATAACTTCATTTTCAGAATTTCCGCCACCTCTCATAGTTAGGAATATCTACAAACTTGACGAGACCTATTTAATTTGATTTTTAAACAATAGACTGTATTGTCCTATTGGTGTATTCCATTAGGATAATTACGTGTATTCGGTGTTTTCTTAAATATCAATGTTTAACTATTTAATTATCAAAACTAATGCTAAATAAAAGCATCAAATTTTTAATAGAAAATAAACTTGTTGCTGTCTTATTACTTGTCCTTTTTATAGGATGGGGAATTGTACACGCACCTTTTAATTGGGAAACAGGATTTTTACCAAGTAACCCTGTTGCTGTTGATGCAATTCCTAATATTGGCGAAAATCAACAAATTGTATTTACTAAATGGGATGGACGTTCACCACAAGATATTGAAGACCAAATTACCTATCCACTAACAACATCATTACTTGGAATTTCAGGTGTTAAAACTATTCGTAGTTCGTCTATGTTTGGTTTTTCAAGCATCTATATCATTTTTGATGAAGATGTTGATTTCTATTGGAGCAGAAGCCGAATACTCGAAAAACTAAATTCGCTACCAAATAACCTTTTACCTGATGAAGTTAATCCATCGTTAGGTTCTGATGCAACAGGGTTAGGACAAATATTTTGGTACACGATTGAAGGTCGTGATGAGCAAGGAAATGTTACAGGTGGTTGGGATTTACACGAAATACGAAGCGTACAAGATTACTACGTTAAATATGCACTTTCTTCTGCAAGTGGTGTTTCAGAAGTCGCTTCAATTGGTGGTTTTGTTCAAGAATATCAGGTGGATGTAAATCCTGAATTAATGCGACAATACAATATTGGATTGCATCAAGTTGTAAAAGCAGTAAAGGAAAGCAATAAAGATATTGGCGCGCAAACTATTGAGATAAACCAAGCCGAATATTTAGTAAGAGGTTTAGGCTATATCAAATCCATTTCAGACATAGAAAACGCAGTTGTTACTTCAGAAGATTTTACAGCGATTAAAATAAAAGACATTGCTAAAGTTACACTTGCTCCAAAAGCAAGACGTGGAATTTTAGATAAAGAAGGTGCAGAAGTTGTTGGTGGCGTTGTTGTGGCAAGATATGGTGCAAATCCATTAGAAGTCATTAATAATGTAAAATCTAAAATAAACGAACTAAGCACAGGATTGCCTTTAAAAGTATTAAAAGATGGCAGCACATCACAACTTACCATAGTACCTTTTTATGATCGATCAGAACTTATTAAAGAAACTTTAGGAACACTTAAGGAAGCATTAACATTAGAAATACTAATTACCATTTTAGTTATTCTAATTATGATGTTTAATCTTCGTGCTTCAATACTTATTTCGGGATTACTTCCTGTTGCTGTATTAATGGTGTTTATAGCAATGAAACTTTTTGGTGTTGATGCTAATATCGTAGCACTTTCAGGAATTGCAATTGCTATTGGAACAATGGTCGATGTTGGCGTTATTCTTTCCGAAAATATAATTCGGCATTTAGAAGAAAACGAAGAGAAATTATCTGTAAATGAAGTTGTGTATAATGCTACAACAGAAGTTTCAGGTGCAATTATAACAGCAGTTCTAACAACTATTATCAGTTTTATTCCTGTATTTACAATGATTGGTGCAGAAGGAAAATTATTTAGACCTTTAGCGTTCACAAAAACCTTTGCATTAACAGCTTCTATTATTGTTGCATTATTTTTAATTCCGCCTTTTGCAGCATATTTATTTCAGAAAAGAAGCATTAAAAAGGTTTCAAGATTATTGAGTTATACGTTTAGCGTCCTTTTTATTTGTTTTTGATATACTGGTTTA
>CAYWOM010000311.1:0-3097 GCA_964459905.1 uncultured Polaribacter sp.
TGAAATGGTTAAAAAGTGGTAAATTGATTAGTGTACACAACATCATGTAGCATTAGTAGATAATTTAGAAAATTACCCAGTCTTTAAAGAGGGAAGAAAAATTAGAAACACCTACGAAGCACCAGGAAGCAATGTAAACTTTGTACAACAAATAAACCAAAATACATTTAGAGTTAGAACTTACGAAAAAGGTGTAGAAGACGAAACTCTAGCTTGCGGTACTGGCGTTACTGCTGTGGCAATTGCAATGCACAAAACAAATAAAACAACCAGTAATTTAATTTCTTTACCTGTTGAAGGTGGCCTTTTAGAGGTTTCATTTATTGAACAAAACGGCATTTATAAAAACGTTTTTCTAAAAGGTGCTGCTTCGTTTGTTTTTAAGGGTGAAATAACTATTTAATGAAAAATCTAAAAAGTAAAATAATTAGTTTAAGAGCACTAGAACCCGAAGATTTAGAGTTTCTATATCAAATAGAAAACAACCAATCTTTTTGGGAAGTAAGCCATACACAAGCTCCGTTTTCTAAATATGTGCTAAAACAATATCTAGAAAATGCTCATTTAGATATTTACCAAGCAAAACAACTACGTTTAATTATTGAAGAAAACACAACCAAATTACCAATAGGAACTATTGATTTATTCGATTTTAATCCGCAGCATAAAAGAGCAGGAATTGGTATATTAATTCAACCAGATTTTCAGCAAAGAGGTTTTGCTTCCGAAGCTATATCTAGCTTAATAGAATATAGTTTTACACATTTAAATATGCATCAATTATATGCTAATATTACGGCAGACAATTTTAAAAGTATCTCTTTATTTAAAAAACAAAACTTTACGGAAATTGGTATAAAAAAAGATTGGATTTTAGCTAACAATACATTTAAAGATGAAATTTTATTTCAATTGATAAAAGCGTAATTTTACATTTCTAAAAACATCAAAAATTGACTAAAAAATTTATTTATATAATTGCAATTGCTATTTTTCTTATTACCGGAATTTTAGGCCATCATTATTATCAAAAATTATTTGGAAAAGCAATTACAAAAGACAACGTTCTTTTTATTACATCTACAGATAACTTACTTGACGTTAAAGAAAAAATAGCAACTTTTTCTAAAAACTCAGAAAATTTTCTTTGGGTTTCAGCTAAAAAAAAATTTTCTAAACCTAAAGCAGGAAGATATCTTTTAAAAGAAGGCATGTCTAATAACGATCTTGTTAATATGTTGCGAAGTGGTAGACAAACTCCTTTAAATTTATCTTTTAACAATCAAGATACTTTAGAAAAATTTGCGGGTAGAATTGCCCAACAATTAGAAGTAGATTCTATTTCGCTTTTAAACTCTTTTAAAGACAGCGCTTTTTTATCTAAAAACAAGCTTACAAAAAAATCGATATTACAAATCTTTATACCTAATAGCTATCAGTTTTATTGGACTACTTCAGCAGATAAATTTAGAGATAAAATGCTGACAGAATACCATCGTTTTTGGAATAAAAGCAGGCTCGAAAAAGCTAAGAAATTAAATTTAACCAAACAGGAGGTTATTACCCTTGCCTCTATCGTTCAAAAAGAAACGGCTCAAAAAATAGAAAGACCTATTGTTGCTGGTTTGTATTTAAACCGATTAAATAAAGGTTGGCCACTGCAAGCAGACCCAACCGTTATTTATTGTATAAGAGAAAAAAAAGGACAAAATTATGTTGTTAAAAGAGTTTTAACAGCAGATTTAGAAATTAAATCTCCTTACAATACCTACAAAAACAAGGGTTTACCCCCAACATTAATTTCAATGCCAGATATTTCTGCCATCGATGGCGTTTTAAATGCAGCAAGACATAACTATTATTATATGTGTGTAAATGTTAAAAAATTAGGATATCATTCGTTTGCTAAAACCCTAGTGCAACACAATAGAAACGCCGCTAAATACCACCAATGGTTAAATAAGCAAAAAATAAACAGATAGATTCAATTTTAATTTGACAAAAAAAAGACGCAAAATTTACACAAATTAGATCCAAATTTATAATCATTAAAACAGCTATTTTTGTTGTCAATTTCACAAAAAAATACACAATTACGCTATAAATTAACACCAAATGAAAGTTTACAATTCATTATTTATAGTTTTACAATAATTTAACATATTGATAATCAGTATATTTAAAATTAGTGTTAATTTTGCACTCGCAAAACATAAATATTATTTTTATCAAAAAGTTTTTAATTTTATTCGGTTTTATTTTAGTCTTTATTAACGCTACTACTATTGACAAAAAAAAGAATTCGAAACTCCCCGTCTCCCTTCCAAATAACAAGAATTACAACATTCCTTATTTACAAAAAGATTTTGTAGGTTTTAAAGAAGCTTTGGCTTTTAAAGAATCTCAAGGAAAATATAGAGTGGTAAATACCTTAGGTTATTTAGGCAAATATCAATTTGGTCGCACAACTTTAGAGCGATTTAAAATATACAATACAAAAGCATTTTTAAGAAACCCAGAACTACAAGAAAAAGCATTTGCTGCTTATTGTGCAGTAAATAAATGGATTTTAAGAAAAGACATAAAACGTTTTGTTGGTAAAACCATTAACGGAATAAAAATTACAGAATCGGGTATTTTAGCAGCTGCACATTTAAGTGGTGCCGGTAATGTAAAAAAATTTCTACGCAGTTACGGAACCCAAGTTTTTTCTGATGCTTATGGTTCTTCTATTAAATCTTATTTAAAGAAATTTGCTGGTTATGATGTTTCTAACATTGTAGCAAATAGAAAAGCAAGCGTTTAATTATTATTTACTTCTGAATAATAAAAATAGCAGGCTTTTTATGTAAATCTGGTTGTTGATGTTTCCAATCTTGCACCATCATTGTTTTTATATATTCTGTAGGCAAGGTAATATCTGCTGCAATACATAAACTAGTTGTTGGTGTTAATGCTGCTTTTAAATCTGCAAACATTTTTTCGTTTCTATATGGTGTCTCAATAAAAATTTGAGATTGATCTTTATCTTTAGACAACTTTTCTAAATCTTTTATGGCTTTTTTTCTGTCGGATTTATCAATTGGTAAATACCCAT
>CAYWOM010000312.1:0-3094 GCA_964459905.1 uncultured Polaribacter sp.
TAACCTTCTGCCGCCATAGATATCATAAAGTTTTGTGCTGTTAAACCACAAGTTTTATGCGCAACAATTCTCATATCACTTTTTCTAACTTCTCTATACACAGGTTTAAAAAGCCCAATAACCGAAACCATAATATATTTTATAAAGCCTAAAATTCCAAAAAAATCTGTGTAAGCAAACGGAATTATTTTCCCGTAATAATTTCTTGCTACTTTCTCTCTACTGCTTTGTTTTTCTTTTTGATTGTTTTCTCCGAAAACCGAATCCAAATATTTTAAATTTGCTTTTGATCTTTTTTTCCAAACATCTTTTCTGGTTATAAAAACAACCAATTGTTGGGCTGTTTTTGCTGCATTTTGATTGAAACAAAAAGGCGTAATTTTAGCAATTATTTCTTTTGATGTAATATGTTGAAATTCCCATAATTGCATATTGCTGCTGTTTGGAGCTAAAGCAGCTAATTCTATACATTTTTTTACAATTTTTGTATCTATGGTTTTTTCTGCATCATATATTCTTACCGAGCGTCTGTAAGCTATTGCTTCGGAAACCGTTTTTTCTTTTAGAATCATTTAAAATACTTTTTTTTTGTAAAAAACTTAACAATATTCATAAATTATCTTTTGGTTTGATGAAAAACACTAAAGAAGAGTTGAGTTTAAAATAATTATTAGTTTTAGCGAGCCTTTAATTGTAAAATAAATATAGACAATAACGGGTAATATTAAAGCTAAAAAGTATTTAAAAGCTTTCATTTTTAGAAAAAAAATATCTGTAAAGACGCTCAATCTAAACAAGCGTTCCAAATTGGGTCTATTGGCGTAGGTGCTGTAATTCTAATTTCTTCTTTTGTAACTGGGTGTAAAAAATTTATTTTTTTGGCGTGTAAAGAAATGCTTCCATCTTTGTTACTTCTATCAAAACCGTATTTTAAATCGCCTTTTATAGGGCTTCCTATATAGGCTAATTGTGTTCTAATTTGATGATGTCTACCCGTTTCTAAATCAATTTCTAGTAAAGAATAATTGTGTAGTTTTTTAATAACTTTGTAGTGAAGAATTGCTTTTTTAGAGCCTTCGATTTCTTTGTTGTAAACAGAAGATTTATTGTTTTTAGGGTTCTTTTTTAAGAAATTAATTAAAGTGTCTTCTTGTTTTTTGGGCGCAATTTTTACAAGTGCCCAATAGGTTTTTTGTATTTTTTTATCGCGCAACATTTTATTTAAACGCTCTAATGCTTTAGAGGTTCTTGCAAAAATAATGCAGCCAGAAGTAGGTCTGTCTAGCCGGTGTACCGTTCCTAAAAAAACATTTCCCGGTTTGTTGTATTTGTCTTTTATATATTCTTTTACAACATCGCTTAAAGGTTTGTCGCCAGTTTTGTCTCCTTGGGTAATGTCGCCCGCTTTTTTGTTTACAATTATAAGATGATTGTCTTCAAATAAAACCTGTAAATTGTCTTTGTTAGAATGCATTTTCGATTATTTAAAATCTTTGGCAACATCTTCATTAACGCCGTCAATAAATTCTAAAAATTCTTTTCTACCCAGTCCTGTAGAAGAGGATGTTAAAAAAGTCATAGGTAAAGTTTCCCAAGTATTTAATAATTTCTTTTTGTAAGACGTAATTTGTTTGTTTAATTTAGAGCTTCCTAATTTGTCTGCTTTTGTAAAAACAAGACAAAACGGAATTTGATTTTCGCCTAAAAACTGCATAAATTCTAAATCGATTTTTTGAGGATCATGTCTAGAATCAATCAAAACAAAAGTACAAACCAGTTGTTCTCTTTCTTTAAAATAGTTTTCTATAAAGTATTGAAAAATGGTTCTTTTCTTCTTTGAGATTTGTGCGTAACCATAGCCGGGTAAATCAACCAAAAACCATTCTTTATTAATAACAAAATGATTTATAAGTTGGGTTTTTCCGGGTTTTCCAGAAATTTTAGCCAAATCTTTACGCTCCATTAACATATTTATTAATGAAGATTTACCAACATTAGAGCGTCCAATAAATGCATATTCTGGAAGCCTATCTTTGGGTGCTTTTGTAACATTACTGTTACTCATAATAAATTCAGCAGATTTTATTTTCACAATAACAAGTTTGAGTTGTATCTAAATAAGTATAGAAAATTAATATTTTAATAGAATTATATGTTTCTATCTTTTAGCCAATTGTGCAATAAAGAATTAAATTCTTCTGGTTGTTCCATCATTGCTGCATGTCCGCATTTGTCAATCCAAAATAAATCAGAATTTGGCATTAATTTATTAAAGTCGGTAGCTACTTCTGGTGGTGTAACCGTGTCTTGTTTTCCCCAGATAATACAAGTAGGTATTCTCATTTCTGGCAAATCTTTTGCCATATTATGTCTAATAGCACTTTTTGCAATAGATAAGGTTCTAATAACAGAGCTTCTGTCGTTTACAATTTTAAAAACATCGTCTACCATTTCTTTTGTACCAATAGCTGGGTCGTAAAAAACACCTTTTGTTTTTTGCTCTATATATTCATAGCTACCTCTTTTTGGGAAACTATCTCCCATTGCTTTTTCATACAAACCAGAGCTTCCTGTAAGCACCAAAGCTGTTACTTTTTCTTGGTAATGTTTTGTAAAATATAAGGCAATATGGCCACCTAAAGAGTTTCCTAATAGGGTGGCTGTGTCTATTTTTTTATGTTCTATAAAGTCTTTTAAAAATTCTGTTAAATGCTTAACATTTGTTTTTAAAAGCGGTAAAGAATATAGGGGTAATTCTGGAATTAAAACAGTGTAACCATTTTTTGAAAAATGATTGAAAGTGTCTTCAAAATTACTTAAAGTACCCATAAGGCCGTGTAGAATAATAATTGCAGGTCCTTTGCCAGCTTCTACATATTTAAAATTTCCTTCGATTTTTAACTTGTCAATCATTGATTTTTGTCATTTCACTTAATCGCAAATGTAATTCTTTTTTATTAGATAGGTAACGTTTTCGTAAATCGCTAATTTTTCAACATTTTATGGTTTGTAATATTACTGCTTTGTTAATAAATGTATTAGTTATTAACAAAGTGGTAAAGAGTGGTAAGTTGTGGTAAAAAATGAATTATAT
>CAYWOM010000313.1:0-3089 GCA_964459905.1 uncultured Polaribacter sp.
GCAATTTCGTTAGCAAACTCTTGAAAAGTTGCATTGTAACAATACAAACGATCTGCCCAATCTGATTGTTCAAAATTTTCTACGGCTTGTTCATACGCTTTTTCAACTACCTCTACAGCATCTATTGTCATAGCATCAGAGCGCTGTGCCAACATTAAAGCAATAATACCAGTACCAGCACCAATGTCTAAAATAGTATCAGGATAATTTTCTATGCTACACCAAGCACCTAACAAAACACCGTCTGTGCCAACTTTCATGGCGGTTTTATCTTGATGAATAGCAAACTCTTTAAATTGAAATGGTTTTAACATGCATCAAAAGTAATACAAAAATAATTTTTATAACAAATTAACTAATGTTTGGTTATTGTATGGTACATCTTTTTTTAAAAACAGAATATTGTTTGTATTTTTGAGAAAATTTAAATTTATATTATGGTCACAAAACACCTCTTTATAAGCGCCATTATGTTTATTAGTGCTATTGGTTTTTCTCAAGAAATGCCCTTATATTTTTCTGTAAATGAAGATAGCTTTACCCCATTTGGTAATAGTGGTTTCTCTTTTAGAGCAGCTCCAGATGACACCAACAATAGGGTTGGAGAATTTACACGAAGCACTGTAACAAACCAAGGTTTTTATATTGATTTAGTAACCCCCATAAATTTAGATTCTCAAAAAAACATAACCTTATCTTTTTATTCATTTGACCCAAACAATCATAGCATTCTTTTAAAATTAGAACAAGGAGATAATAACGATGTACAAGTTAAAGAAAGCTTTAGTGTACCTAATATTTCTAATTGGAAAACAATAACTTTTAATTTTTCTGAAGCAAAAGATAGCAACACTAATGTAACTGTAAATGCTACAGGGAATTACAAAAGATTAACCTTATTTATTGATGAAGGCTCTACAACACCTGGTACATTTTTAATAAACGATATAAATAACGGGGCTGCACAAACAGACCCAAATGAATTAGATGTTATATACACAGATTTAGTTTGGGAAGATGACTTTAATACAAATGGCGCTATTGATAATACAAAATGGCATCATCAAACAAAAATACCTTCTGGTGGCAACTGGTACAACAATGAAGTCCAACATTATACAAATCGCACAGAAAACGCCAACGTTAGCAATGGCGCTTTAAATATTGTAGCAATTAAAGAAACTTTTAATGATCAAGGTTACACAAAGCAATACACGTCTGCAAGGTTAAATTCTAAATTTGCTTTTACCTACGGGCGTGTAGATGTAAAAGCAAAATTACCTTTTGGTAACGGTACCTGGCCAGCAATATGGACTCTAGGTAAAAATATTAATGAAGATGGCGGATTTTGGAATTCTGAATTCGGAACCACAAGTTGGCCTGCCTGCGGAGAAATTGATGTTATGGAACATGGCTTGCATGCCGTTAACGAAGTTTCTAGTGCCTTACATACTCCTTCTAGCTTTGGAAACACAATGAATACTGCCCGAAAAACACTACCAAATGTAGCTGAAAATTTTCATATATATTCTATGAATTGGTCTCCGGATCAAATTACCTTTTTAATTGATAATGTTGCTTATTACACTTACAAACCTTCTGTTAAAAATGACGCAACTTGGCCATTTAATAAAGAACAATACCTTTTATTAAATGTTGCCATGGGTGGTATAGCAGGTACAATAGACCCTAATTTTACCCAAAGTAGTATGGTTATAGATTATGTTAAAGTTTACCAAAATAACCCATTAAGTACTTCAAATCTTTTTAAAGATGAATTTTCTATTTACCCCAACCCTACTACAAATTATATAAATATTACTACTTCAAAAAAAGTTAGTAAATTAGAGTTGTATTCTACTTTAGGGAAAATAGTACAAAGACAAAAAAGTAATAGCAAACAATTAAATACCGCACATCTTAAATCTGGTATTTATCTATTAAAGATATATGCTGATGATAAAATAGCCACAAAAAAAATTATCATAACAAATTAAGTATATTAAAGTCTGTGGTTTAGAAAAAAAAACACTCAAACTGAAACTAACCCAATAAAGACTCATGTCAATTAAATGTAAATTAATTGGTAAAACAAAGAACTTAACATCGAAAAAAAACACAAAAAACAACGTTCTCTTCAAACTAGAATGAAAAACATTTTATATTATTTATTACTTTTCCCTATCATTATTTCTGCCCAAATTAACGAAAGTGATACCCTTAAATTAAAAGCGCGCCTTTCCTTAACTGGCTTTTGGCAAGGAGGAAATGTAGAAACCATAATTTTTAGAGCAAAAACTGACGTTAGTTTTAAACCTTGGAAAAAATGGGTTTTTAAAACCCAAAACTCCTATGTTTATCAAGAATTTGGTAGAGAAAAAGCCGATGAAGATATTTTAAGTCTTAATTTTTTATATTTTAATCCAACGCAAAAAATATATCCATTATTATTGGGTTTTGTAAGCACTAATTTTCGAAGAGAAATTGACTTACGTTACCTGTTTGGCGCAGGAGTTACTTTTCAAATTTTAAACAAAAAAGAAAATTGGCTTAAACTCGCCATTTCTAGCGAATATGAAAAAACAAATTTTAACAAAGACAGCTTTACCGTTGCTGCCTACGACGGCAGTAAGTCTATTAACACCCTTAGAGGTACTGTTTGGATAAATGGTAAATACCTTTTGTTTAAAAAGAAAATAATTATAAATCACGAATTTTACTTTCAGCCTTCGCTTGAGCAAAGTAACAATTATCGTTGGCAAGCAGATATTGGTTTAGAACTGCCTATTTTAAAATTTTTAAACTTTAAAATAAACTATCTTCAAACATTTGAAAGCATAGTAATACAAAACCAAAAACAAAAAGACAATGCTTTAACTTTTGGATTTACCTTAAAAAGTTATTAACGCTAGACACTTATACAAAACCGTTTGTTAAAACTAATATTATTACACATCAACTGTTTTTAGCTATAAAAACAAAAAAAACCTATAAACACACTGTTTATAGGGTTTTAATCTATTTTAATATTACTCTTGCAGAGAGGAAGGGATTCGAACCCTCGATACGTTGCCGTATACACGCTTTCC
>CAYWOM010000314.1:0-3053 GCA_964459905.1 uncultured Polaribacter sp.
TAGCACCTTCTGGTTGGAGCGAGCCTTTTCAAACGCCAGAATTCGATGAATATACCTTCATTATAAAAGGTAAAAAGCAATTTATTATTGATGGAGAAACGCTAGTCTTAGAAGCCGGACAATCTATTAAAATTCAGAAAAACACAAGGGTTCAATATTCAAACCCTTTTAAAGAAAAGTGCGAGTATTTAGCTATTTGTTTGCCAGCTTTTTCTATAGATATGGTACATAGAGAAGAAAGTTAATTTTGGGTTCTTGATACCGAAGTTTTAAAATTTTCTAGTTTTTTATTCTTCTTTTTATCAATATAATGCCTTAAAACACCACCTTTTACACTATTTACATCAAACTCTACAATAAAAGCTTCGGTATCTATTTCTTTAATTAACCGGTACATTTTTTTAATATCAATTCTATTAATAATAGAATGTATAATATCTAAATTTTCAGTTTCACCTTGGCTTCCAAATCCAGAAGAACCTTTGTAAACCGTTAAACCAGTACCTAATTCTTCTAAAATTGCAATTTTTATTAAATCATATTTTTTAGAAACAATAGTTACACCAATAAAATCTTCGAAACCTTCTATAACAGTATCCGTTACTTTGGCTGCAATTATATAGGTTAAAATAGAGTAGAGAGCAACTTCTAAAGAAACCATAAAGGCAGTAATGCAAAATAAGATAATATTAAAAACCAATACAATTTTGCCAATACTAAAGCCAAACTTATCATTTAAGTAAACACCTAAAATTTCTGAACCATCTAAAACAGCACCATTTCTAATGGCAATTCCTATTCCAGAACCTACTAATAATCCTCCAAAAATAGAGATTAGTAACTTGTCATTAGTAATAGTTTGAAAATTTTCGAAATGAATAAATAAAGCAACTCCTAAAATACTAATAATAGATTTTACAACAATTCTTTTAGACACTGTAAAATAACCAAGAATTAAAAACGGAATGCTAAAGAGCACTAATAAATAAGACATATTAATGTCTGCTTGCGTTCTAACTAAAATGGCAATACCTGTTACGCCGCCATCCAAAAATCCGTTAGGTAATAAAAATGCTTTTAAACCAAGGCTTGTAAGTACAACTCCTACAAAAATTTGAAAATATTCATAGAAGTTGGTTATTATTTTGGTTTTGTTCATAAGGTGTTTTAACTATTTCTTTCGCAGGCTAATAAGGTGTTTTTTAACAACATTGCAATGGTCATTGGGCCAACACCACCAGGAACAGGTGTAATGAAATCGGCTTTTTTAGAAACTTCATCAAAAGCAACATCTCCAACTAATCTAAATCCATTTTTTTTAGAAGAATCTGCCATTCTTGTAATTCCAACATCAATAATGGTAACATTATCCTTTACCATATCTGCTTTTAAAAACTCTGGTATCCCAATAGCTGCAATTACTATATCTGCTTGTTTTGTAATTTCAGATAAATTTTTAGTTCTACTATGGCACATAGTAACGGTAGCGTTTCCTACTTTTCTTTTTTGTGATAATAAAATACTCATTGGGCTACCCACAATATGGCTTCTACCTAAAACCACTACGTGTTTGCCAGAGGTTTCAACATTATATCGATCTAATAATTCTAAAATTCCAAACGGAGTTGCAGAAATAAAAGTAGGTAAGTTTAACGCCATTTTACCAACGTTTGTTGGGTGAAATCCGTCTACATCTTTGGTAGGATCTACAGCCATTAACACTTTTTGCTCGTTAATGTGTTTTGGTAGTGGTAGTTGAACTATAAAACCATCAATATCATTATCTATATTTAAGATGGCAATTTCATTTAACAATTCTTCTTCTGTTGTTTCTTCTGGTAATCTTATTAAAGAAGACTCAAAACCAACACGTTCACAGGCTTTTACTTTTGCGTTTACATAGGTAATACTTGCACCATTATTACCTACAATTACAGCTGCTAGATGAGGTGTTTTATGCCCTCTGTCTTTTAAATCTCTAACTTCTAAAGCTATTTCTACTTTAATTTCTGCTGCTGTTTTTTTTCCGTCTAAAATTGTCATTTTTTCAATATTCTTTATTTTGATTCAGAATTTATTTTTTAATTATAAATTAAGAAAAATTTAATGATGTATTATTTAACTGTTAGCTTTTCATTTTGCTAACTGCTAACTATTTTACTTCATACCTTTCATCATCTGCATCATCTTTTTACCACCGCCACCTTGCATCATTTTCATCATTTTACTCATTTGGTTAAACTGCTTCATTAACTGATTTACTTCATTAACAGAAGTTCCAGAACCTTTTGCAATTCTCTTTTTTCTACTGGCATTTATGCTTGTTGGCGTACTTCTTTCTAAAGGTGTCATCGAATGTATAATTGCTTCAATACCTTTAAAAGCATCATCATCTATATCTACATCTTTCATTGCTTTTCCAGCGCCAGGAATCATGCCCATTAAATCTTTCATGCTTCCCATCTTCTTAATTTGCTGAATCTGACTTAAAAAGTCATCGAAACCAAACTGATTTTTAGCAATTTTTTTTTGTAATTTTCTAGCTTCTTCTTCATCGTATTGATCTTGAGCACGTTCTACAAGTGAAATAACATCACCCATACCCAAAATTCTGTCTGCCATTCTATCCGGATAGAAAACATCAATCGCATCCATTTTTTCTCCAGTACCAATAAACTTAATAGGTTTATTAACTACAGATTTTATAGAAAGCGCGGCTCCACCACGGGTATCTCCATCTAATTTTGTTAGTACAACACCATCAAAATTTAAAATATCATTAAACGCTTTTGCGGTATTTACAGCATCTTGCCCAGTCATAGCATCTACTACAAATAAGGTTTCTTGCGGATTTACAGCTTTGTGAATGTTAGAAATTTCATTCATCATTTCTGTATCTACAGCCAAACGACCTGCAGTATCTATAATTACTACATTTTTGCCATTTGCTTTTGCGTGTGCAATTGCATTTTTAGAAATTTCTACAGGATCATTGTTGCCAACTTCTGCATAAACTTCAACACCAATTTGTTCTCCAACAACTTGTAATTGAT
>CAYWOM010000315.1:0-3053 GCA_964459905.1 uncultured Polaribacter sp.
TAAAACACATTGTGTTAGAAACAGATTCTCCTTATTTAGCTCCTACTCCATATAGAGGTAAGAGAAATGAAAGTGCTTATATTACAAATGTTGTTGATAAATTAGTTGATATTTATAACCTTCCTTTTAAAGAAATTGCAGAAATTACAACTCAGAACTCTAAAGACGTTTTTAATAATTAATGCAAGAATTACAAACCACATATTACAAAACACCAATTGGAACTGCAAAAATTGTAGGTGATGAAAACGGAATTCAATCTGTTTCTGTTTTAGATGAAGACATTGAAACATCCAAAGAAATTCCAAAATATTTGCAAGATTGTGCTACGCAACTAGACGAATATTTTTCTGGTGATAGAAGTGATTTCGACCTAAAATTAAATCCACAAGGAACTACTTTTCAGAAAAGAGTTTGGGATGAATTATTAAACATTCCTTATAATAAAACCAGAACGTATTTAGAACAAAGTAAGACTTTGGGTGATGTAAAAGCAATAAGAGCAGTGGCTTCTGCAAATGGTAAAAATCCAATTTGGATTGTTATTCCTTGCCACAGAGTTATTGGTTCTGATGGTTCTTTAACGGGTTATGCTGGCGGAATTTGGCGTAAAAAATGGTTGTTAGCGCATGAAAACCCTGTAAAACAACAATCTCTTTTCTAATTTCTTTTATCGAATATTAAAAAAGTTATTTTTACGTTAAGAACGTATGCTTCTTATGATTCAAAGAATTTTCTGTTTTTTACTATTTTGTATTGGGTTTTCGATCCAAGCACAAACGGTATCTAAAGATTTTAGAACTAAGAAATTTTTAATAGAAAAAGATACCATTCAATTAGATTCTGTTGCTATAAATCCGCAAAAATTTGTTGTTAAAAATGTATTTTTAGAAAGAATTCCGTATTCAGAATATCAAATAGACTTTAGCAATGCCGTTTTAATTATCAACGCTAAAAAATATCAAGAAATTACGGTTGACTATTTTAGATTTCCAGACTTCATTACAAAAACGTACAGTCCTTTTAATGAGAAATTAATATTGCCAAACGGCACAAATACGGGTAAATTATATAGTTTAACCACCAATAAAAAAGCGTCTGAAATTAAATTGTTCGATGGCTTACAAACCAAGGGGTTTATTACCAGAGGAATTACTTCGGGTAACAATCAAAATGCGGTAACAAACTCGGCATTAGATTTAGAAATCTCTGGAAAACTATCTAAAAATGTTACGCTAAGGGCTAATATTTTTGACACAAATATACCTATTCAAGAAAATGGATATTCGCAAAATATTACAGATTTCGATCGAATTTTTATAGAAATATTTAGTGATAATTGGCGAATAAAGGCTGGTGATATTTCACTAAAAAATACAGATAGTTATTTTTTACCATTTTTTAAACAAGTTGCTGGTTTGCAAGTAGAAGCCAACATTAACAAAAACCTAACAGTAGCAGCTTCTGGCGCAGTTGTAAGAGGTAAATTTAACACATTTACCATTGTGGGAACAGAAGGAAACCAAGGCCCGTATAAAGTTTTTGGCGCAAATAATGAAGCTGCAATTGTAATTATTGCGGGCAGCGAGCAAGTGTATATTAACGGTATTCAAATTGAACGCGGAGAGGATAAAGATTATACAATAGATTATAATTTAGGCGAAATCGAATTTAATACTACATTTCCGATTACCAATGATATGAGAATTTGGATAGATTTTCAATATTCAGACAGAAATTACACGCGCTTTATTACGTATGAAGAAGCGACTTATAAAAGTGAAAAATTACGTATTAGCGGTTATTTTTATTCAGAAAACGATGCTAAAAACCAACCCATACAACAAGCACTTACCAACAACCAAAAACAAATTTTAGCAGACGCTGGTAATAACACCAATTTAATGGTTGCAGAAAGTGCGTTTTTAGATGCTTTTGATGCCAACAAAATTCTATATAAAAAAGTTGTTAATGGTGCTATTGAGGTTTTTAAATATAGTAACAACCCAACAGACGAATTGTATTTTGTAACCTATACAAATGTGGGCACAAATAATGGCGATTATGCTATTGATAGCAGCACTGCTATCGGTAATATTTTTGTCTATGTTGGTACAAATCTTGGAAGTTACAACCCAATTGTACGTTTAATTCCGCCAACAAAATCGCAAGTTTTTGTTTTAAAATCTGATTACAATTCATCTGAAAAAACACAATTTAATTCAGAATTTGCCATTAGTAATAATGATGCAAATTTGTTTTCAACAATAGATGATGATTTAAACACAGCAATTGCAGCAAAAGTTGCTTGGCAGCAAATTTTAATTGATAAAAAATGGCAGCTAAAAAGTAGTGTTTCGCATGAATTTGTAGAAAAAAACTACAATATAGAACAAGGTTGGGAGCCCATAGAATTTAATAGAGATTGGAATATTTTAACCAATAACGCTACAAAAAACTTCTTTCAATCTAAATTAACACTTAAAAACAAGGAAGATAATTTTATTTCTTACAGCTATAACAACCTTAATTATATTGATGAATTTAATGGAAATAAGCATGAAATTAATTCTAAAATGAAATTAAAAAACACGTCTTTTTTTGTGAATGGTAGTTTATTAGAAAACACGTCTACAACAGAAGACAATTCTTTTTTTAGAGCAAATGCAAGAGCAGAACATCGTTTTTCTAAAAATTGGTTGGGCGCTTTTATCAACTTCGAAACCAACGCTAGAAAAAATAAAACTAGCCAAGAGTATGTAAATACAAGTCATCGTTTTAAAGAATATGAAACTTATTTTGGCATGGGAGATTCCACCAAAGTTTTTGCAAAAATTGGCTTTAATTATAGAAACAACGACAGTATAAAAACTAATGAATTTACAGAAATTAACAACCGAAAAACATTTTATATAAACAGCAAATTAATAGCCAATAAAGCAACCAATTTAAGTTTATTTGCAAATTATAGAATAACACAAAACAGTTTTTCTGATGACGAAAAATCGCTAAATTCAAAATTGGTTTTTAAGCAACGTTTATTAGACGATTTT
>CAYWOM010000316.1:0-3044 GCA_964459905.1 uncultured Polaribacter sp.
TTTTGGTGGGAATAACAATGATAATGAAAATAAGCCATTAACTCCGTTCGAAAAATCTGAAGAAAAAGCAGTAAAAGCTATTCAACTTCATAAAATGAATATTGATGGTATTGAGAGAAATAGCCAAATGGACGAAGCCTACTTATTACTTGGTAAAGATCGCTATTACTCACAACGTTTTATTCCTGCTATAGAGGCTTTTAATTACGTAATTCTTAATTATCCAAATGCTAGTTTAATCTCAGAAACCAAAATTTGGAGAGCAAAAACAAACGTAAGATTAGATAATGAAGAGTTTGCTATAGAATCTATGAAGCTTCTTTTACAACTAAAAGATACTTTAGAGGTAGATTTACCAGACGAAACTAAAGAACAAGGACACACAGCTTTGGCAATGGCCTATGTAAAAGCAGATAGCATTCAAAAAGCAAAAAAACATTTAGCTTTAGCTACCAGAACTCTAAAGAACAGAGAACAAGCTGCTAGAAATTTATTTATATTAGGTCAGATTTTTGCATTAGAAAACAAAAAAGACTCTGCTATTACAGTGTTTAAAAAGTTAAAAGACTTTAAAAAAGCACCCTATAAATTTAAAATTCATGCGAGTATAGAAATTGCAAAAAACTCGGTAAAAGATTCTTCTTCTTTGGCATTAATTGATGAAATGCAAAAACTTATAAAAGATAGAGACAATAGACCTTACCTAGACGAATTGTTTTACCAAGTTGGGTTTTTACATGAAAAAAACGACAGTATTAAAGCAGCTGTCACCTATTATAACAAATCTATAAGGGCAAAAAATGGGAGTAAAAAACAGCAAACATTTACCTATGAAAAGTTAGGAAACTTGTATTTTAAAGAATCTGAATATCAGTTGGCAAGTGCTTATTACGATAGTGTTTTAACCGTTGCTGTAGATACTTTAGATTTACGCATTAGACGGATAAAACGAAAACATAAAAATTTAGCCTCTCTAATAAGATTTGAAGATGTTGTTGCAGAAAATGACAGTATTCTAAAAATTGCGGCATTATCTAAAAATGAACAAGAACTCTTTTTTCAAAAATACATAGACAATCTAAAAAAGAAAGATGAAGAAGCTGCACAATTAAGATTAAATCAAGCAGCTTTTGGCAGTTCTTTTGGCGGTAATTCTTTACAATCTAACAAACAAGGAAAATGGTATTTTTATAACAACCAATCTTTAAATTTTGGGGTAACAGAGTTTCAAAAAATTTGGGGAAACAGAAAACTAGAAGACAATTGGCGTTGGTCTGCTAAAATTAAGAACACACGATCGACTAAAGATTCTTTGCAAATAAACACCAAAGATTTACGCTATGACTTGGCAAATTATATAAACACTATCCCTACAAAAGAAGGAACCATAGACACCTTAAAAATAGATAGAAACCAGGCTTTATATGAGCTTGGAGTAATCTATAAAGAACAATTTAAAAACAAACCTTTAGCAATTAAAAGATTAAAAAGAGTAGCATCTCTAAACCCAAAAAGGGATTTAATTTTACCTATAAACTGGCATTTATATCAAGTTTATAAAAGTTTAGACAAAGAACCAGAAACCACAACGTATAAAAATATAATTCTTACAGAATATCCGAATACAATATTTGCAAAAATTATTAAAACGCCCAATAAAAAAGTTACCGAAGAAGTGGTGGTAGACGAAGTAGAAAATAAATACAAAGAAGTATATTATTTGTTTAAAGAAGGTAAGTTTGAAGAAACTGTGCAACAAATTGCAGCAATTTTACCAACAATTCAAAATTCGCCATTAATTTCTAAGTTCGAACTTTTAAGAGCGTATGCAATTGGCAAATATACAGATACAGAAACCTATAAAACAGCACTAGAACTAGTTGTTGTTAAATACACCAATACTATTGAAGGAAAAAAAGCACAAGAAATTATAAAACAGTTAACAAAATAAACCAAATGTTTAGTAGCAAAAACAAAAAACCCCTAGAAGCTAAAAATATGGAAATAAATGTTATTTCAAAAAACACAACAATTGTAGGAGAAATTAAATCTGATGGTGACTTTAGAATTGATGGTACTTTAGAAGGAACCTTAAAAACAAACGGACGCGTAATTATTGGTACAGAAGGCTTAATTACCGGAAACATTGAAGCTACAAATGCAGATATTGAAGGTAAATTTTCTGGACAATTACAAGTATCTAAAACATTAACAATAAAAGCAACCGCAAATATATCTGGAGATGTTGTTGTAGGTAAACTATCTATAGAACCAGGTGCAACTTTTAATGCAACTTGTGCAATGAAAGGAACCTTAAAAGAATTGAATCAAAATAATGACTCAAAAAAACGAACCGAAAAAACCGCTTCATAAAGCACTTAGACTCTCTGGTGCTGGGATACAAATGGGGCTAACCATTTATCTAGGTTTTTTATTGGGCAAATGGTTAGATAAAAAATTTGAACTATTTTTTTTAACAGAAGTAATAACACTAGCAGCTATTTTTTTAGCAATGTATTCCTTAATAAAACAAGCGAATAAAATTAATGAATAAGGACATTTTTACCTACATAGTAGTATTTGTGCTATTATTTTTACTTGGTTTTTATACACATATAGCCGTAATGTCTTTTAAAGAAATACAATTATCTTTTTCTTTAGAGAAAATATATGTTTTTCACGCCTTTTTTTCAGCAATGGTTTGCATCAATTTAAGATGGGGCGCTAGCCTAGAAAAAGTACGCCCGCAATTGGGTTTTATATACCTAGGAAGCTTGCTATTAAAACTTGTTTTATTCTGTATCTTTTTTTACAGTGCTGTGTTTCAAAAAGGAGATTTTACACAAGTTGAAAAAATTTCTTTGCTTATCCCTGTTCTTGTTTTTTTAATAACAGAAGTTCTTTTTACAGCAAAAATATTAAATAGAAAATAATAAGAAATAATTTCTAAAAAAAGTTTGTACTTTTGATTTATTACGTACTTTTGCGCCGAATTTAGAAAGCGTATTTTTACAATGAAGATTGCACAAAAAACAATCAAGTTT
>CAYWOM010000317.1:0-3027 GCA_964459905.1 uncultured Polaribacter sp.
CCTAATTTTTGTTGCAATAAATTAGTAACCACATTTTTAGATAATGATGTTGGCAAACTTACATTTGGTTCTAAACTAGGTATGCTTAAATGCGCGGTCATAACACTAGCAATACCGGCATCAAAAACCTTTTTGTATGGATATAATTCTATAGAATCTAAACGTTTTATATCAAAATCTAAAAAGGGCAAGGTATGATGAGAATCTGTTGCCGTATCTCCATGACCCGGAAAATGTTTTGCATTTGCTAAAACGCCTTTACTTTGCATTCCTTTTGTAAAAGCAATGGCTTTTTGCGTAACATTATGTTTGCTTTCGCCAAAAGAACGATTGCCAATTATAGGGTTGTTAGGATTTGTATTTACATCTACAACGGGCGCAAAATTAATATGAATCCCCAAACGTTTGCAGTGTTTTCCTAAATGTTCTCCAAATTGTTTTACCAAAGAATCGTTTCTAATGGCACCTAAAGTCATATTCCAAGGAAACTTATAGGTGTTTTTTAAACGCATATCTAAACCCCATTCGCCATCAAAACCAATTAACAATTTGTGCTTAGAAAGTGCTTGGTATTTATTGTTTAAAACCGCTTGTTTTTCTGGAGTTCCTTGCATAAAAATTAAATTCCCAACATGATATTTTGTAATCATATTAGCAATAAAATTTTCGTGTTTTTTATCTAAATTAGAATAAGCTTGCACCATAAACAACTGACCAATTTTTTCATCGACAGTCATATTTTTAAGAATACTATCTACCCAAATTTCTTGGGCTTCATAATCTTTTGTCCTTAAAGGATCTATGTTTTGGGCTTGAAATCCGAAAATGGAAATCAATAAAAATGTAAATAGTATTTTTTTTTTCATTCTAATTTTAAATATTTTTTTGGGCGTTTTAACAGGCTTTACACTATATCTTTTTAGTTTATGTTCTCTATACATCGCGCAAAAAAGCGCGATATTCGAACTGGCAACTAAAAAGGATGTCGTTTCAATCCTTAACGCAGCTTGTTAATTCTAGTAATTCTATACACTAAAATCAATAGTTATACCAAAAAGCGTTTATGCCAACTTTCTTTTGCAGGAATTTCCCAATTAGATTCAAAATCTTGTTTTGTAGTAACCATATTATTAAAAACAATAGTTTCTGATGTTATTTTTTTCTCTTTGGCAAATTTCTGAAAATCGGCTAACTTTACTAAATTAATGTTTGCGTCATCTTTAAAAGTAATGTTCATTTTATTCATTAAATCTAACTGCAATTCGTTTTCTAATTGCTTAATAAAACGCACAGAACTATCTATAGAACAACCAGAAACATTGTTAAAAGTTTCATCTACAGCCAACACTAAAAATCGATTGTATTTAATAGTAAACGAACCTTTTAAATCGTCTCCATGACGGGTCCAAGTATTAATAAACACCTCTGCTTTTGAAGCAATAAATTCGATTTCTTTATGTGTAAATTCTCTATCAGATTGATAAATCCAAACTCTAGAATTATTCGGTAAATTTTTATATGCTGTAAACATATTTTGTGCTGTTTATTTGTGTGAGTTATATAGTAAATTCTTTCATTTGTAGGAATTACAAATTCTTAGATTACCTCAAATTAAATTTCTGTTGTAAGGCCTGTAATTTATCGGCTTCAGACATGGTATCTTTTGGTGCAGACATTCTTTCTTTTATCTCCTTTAACACCTTTTTTGTGTACAGAGGAAAATCTGCATTCTGAATCCAATTATTATAACCAGGGTTTTCTTTAAAAACATCTTCTACAGTTCTTCCTTTGTATTTTCCGAAAGAAAAAATTTCTTGTTTCTCTTCATTCATCAAAATAAAACCAGCAAAATCTGCTCTTACTCCGTGTGTAGAATATTCGCTTAAAGCTGCAACAGAATTTTCTATATCATCATATTTATCTAATTGCGCCAACAAAATTTCGTAAGTTGCATTGGTATCTGCCTCTGCACCATGTGCGCCTTCTAGCTCTTTACCACAGTAAAACTGATATCCAGCACCTAAGGTTCGTTGCTCTTTTTTGTGAAAAATAACCTGTACATCAATTGCTTTTCTATCTTTCATATCAAAATCGATACCTGCGCGCATTAATTCTTCTGCTAACAAAGGAATATCGAAACGATTAGAATTAAAACCCGCCAAATCGCAACCTGCAATCATTTTACTAATTTCTGGTGCTAAATCTTTAAAAGTAGGTTCTGTAACTACTTGTTCGTTTGTTATTTTATGAATTGCAGAAGCTTCTGCCGGTATTTCTACTTCCGGATTTACCAACCAAGTTTTACTTTCTTTATTTCCGTTTGGAAACACTTTTAAAATAGCTATTTCTACCACTCTATCGATGGCAATATTTACACCTGTAGTTTCTAAATCGAAAAATACAATTGGTTTTGTTAAGTTTAAGTTCATTTTATTTAGTTGATAAAGTTTTAAAGTAATAAAGTTTTAAAGTTGATTTTTAGTTATTAAAACTGTTCAACCTACAACTCTTCTACTTTTTAACTTATTTTATTCATTATTTAATTGTGCTTTAAAGTCTGCTACTTGCGCTTTAATTTTTGCAGGTAATGTAGGTTCTTTAAAATTATATTTTTTTAATTCTTCTAATAAAATTTCTGCAAAAATTAATCTTGCAGTGGGTTTATCATCGGCAGGTATAACAAACCAAGGCGCATTTTCTTTAGATGTTCTATTTAGTAAATCTTCATAACAGAATTGGTATTTGTCCCATAACTTGCGTTCTTTTAAATCGCCTGCAGAAAATTTCCAATTTTTTTCTGGTATGTTCAATCTTCTTAACAACCTATTTTTTTGTTCTTCTTTAGATAAATTTAAAAAGAATTTTAAAACAATAGTCCCGTTATTTGAAATATGTTTTTCAAAATTGTTAATTCTGTCCATTCTATCATGGTAAAAAGCATCGTTTAAATCGTCTAAACTTTTTACAGCTGGTATATTTTCACCAAAAACATAATTAGGATGCACTCTTGTTACCAAAACATTTTCG
>CAYWOM010000318.1:0-3022 GCA_964459905.1 uncultured Polaribacter sp.
ATACACCAAAAAGAAAAACAAATTTACGCATAGGCTTTTTTAATAATTTGGTTCATAATATCTTCTGCAACCGCTGTTTTAGTCTTTAATTTAAATGTTGTTTCATTTAAATCTTTATCAATAATAGTAATTTTATTTGTGTCTGTTGCAAAACCCGCTCCTTTATCTTGCAAAGAATTTAAAACGATTGCGTCTAAATTTTTACGGCTTAGTTTACTTTTTGCGTTTTCTAACTCGTTGTTAGTCTCTAATGCAAATCCAACTAAAAATTGATGTTTTTTAATTTCGCCTAAAGATGCTAAAATATCTTTTGTTTTAAGCAACTCTATCTCTAACGTTGCATCGTTCTTTTTTATTTTCTGTGTAGCAACATTTTTTGGTGTATAATCTGCAACTGCTGCAGACAAAATTGCAATATCTACCGCTGCAAAGTATTTGTGCGCTGCTGTATACATTTCTTCTGCAGAAACAACATCTATTCTTTTTACGAGCGAATGATTTATTTTTTGATGACTTGGACCTGAAATTAAAAAAACTTGCGCGCCCAAATTAGCGGCAGATTTTGCAATTGCAAATCCCATTTTACCAGAAGAATGATTTCCTATAAAACGAACAGGATCTATGGCTTCATAAGTTGGTCCTGCAGTAATTAAAACTTTCTTTCCTTTTAAAGGTAATTTAGAGGCTACATCGTTTTCTATAAAAGAGACAATATCTTGCGGTTCTGCCATTCTACCTTCGCCAACCAAACCGCTTGCTAGTTCACCAGAGGTTGCAGGAATTATAGTATTGCCAAAACTTTGTAATTTTTGTAAACTTTCTTTTGTAGATGGATGGATATACATGTCTAAATCCATTGCTGGCGCGATATAAACAGGGCATTTAGCAGACAAATAAGTAGCCAATAATAAATTATTACAGGTTCCATTAGCCATTTTAGAAAGTGTATTTGCTGTTGCAGGAGCAACCAACATATAATCTGCCCAAAGTCCTAAGTCTACATGATTGTTCCACAATTCATTTTCTTCTTCTTTATTGTAAAAAGTAGAATGTACCGGGTTTTTAGAAAGTGTAGAAAGTGTAAGAGGTGTTATAAAATCTTTAGACGCAGGAGTCATAATTACTTTAACTTCTGCGCCCAATTTTATAAACAAACGTACTAAACTAGCCGTTTTGTAGGCGGCAATTCCGGCTGTAATACCTAAAATAATTTTTTTACCTCCTAAAACAGACATTATTCTGTTTCTGGTGTTCTAAAATAAACTTTACCATTTAACCATTCTTCTACTGCAATAGCAGTTGGTTTTGGTAATTTTTCATAAAATTTAGAAACTTCTATTTGTTCTTTGTTTTCAAAAACTTCTTCTAAACTATCATTATAAGTAGCAAATTCTTCTAATTTATCTACCAACTCTTTTTTTAAGTCAGAATTAATTTGATTTGCTCTTTTGGCTATAATTGAAATAGCCTCATAAATATTTTGAGTAGGCGCTTCAATTTCATTTTTATTATAAGTAATTGTACTTAATGCTGCCTTTGTGTCTTTATAATCCATAATTAATTCTTATTTCTTTTGTGAATTTGCGTACTCTTCTTGCTTTAAAATATAAGCTTCAACTCTTATTTTTTCCTTTTGCATGGTGGCTAACATCTTATTAGCATCTTCCATATATTTAGATTCTGGAAAGCTTCTTTTTAACTTTTCATATGCTTCTATAGCATCGGTAATACGATCTGTTTTTCTTCTATCTGTACTTTTTAACTCAAAATCATGAGCAGCTTTTAATCTATAATATAAAGCTTCTTCTTTAAACTCTGACCCTAAATAATCTGCCAATAAATTATCTAAAGCTTGTATGGCCGCTTTATAGTTTCTTAAATCGTAATCTGATGTTCTATAATATGTTTTGGCAATTTCGAAATATTTTTTTTGCAGCTTGTAACGTAACTCTTTATAATGTTTATTTGCTTCTGGGATTTTATCTGAATCTGGATATGTATCAATAAAACCCTGAAAAGCCTCTAATGCCTTATTGGTATCTGTAGCATCTAAACTAAAAACTGGTGAGGCTAATTTATAACTGTATGCAGATAAGAATGCTGCTTCTTCTTTTTTAGAACTTTTTGGGTAATTTTTTACAAAACGATCAAAATAATAACCAGAAATACTATGGTTTTTTTCGTTAAAATTAGCTTGTGCAACCATAAACTGAATACGTTCCATCTGTGGTTTTCCTCTGTACGCTGGTGTTATTTTTTCAAATAAACGCAAGGCCTTACTAAACTTATTACTTTCGTATAATTTTATAGCCATTTTGTACTGCTCTTCTGTAGTACCTTTGTTTAATACTTTTTGATACTCACCACATGAAAACAATGCAAGTGAGAACATCAATAAACACGCTAAATTTTTAATTTTTTGCATCGGGCAAAATTAGTGATTAATTATGGATAAATAAAACGATTTTTAACACAGTTAGTTGTGCTGTGTAATTTTCATTACAAAACAACAAAAAATTGTGTAAACTGTTCCTAAAAGTTTGTTAATATTACCCTTGTTCTGCTTCGTTTGTAATTAAAAGTTTAATGTCGTTGTCAAAGAGATAAAAACCACTTTTATCATCGCCAATTAAACTAATTTTATCTAAGATATTTCGTGCCAACGCTTCTTCTTCTATTTGTTCTGAAACATACCATTGTAGAAAATTATGGGTTGCATAATCTTTTTCTTGTAGGCAAATATCTACTAAATCGTTTATAGACTCTGAAACCGAAACTTCATGATTAAAAAGTTCTTGAAACATTTCTTTAAAAGAACCAAATGAAACTGGTGGCGCTGTTAAAGGAGCTACAATTGCATGTCCGCCACGTTCATTTATAAACTTTATAAGCTTTAACATGTGCATTCTTTCTTCGTCTGAGTGTGCGTACATAAATTGCGAAACACCTTCGAAACCTTGTGTTTCTGCCCATGATGCCATTGCCAAATATACTTGTGAGGATTGCGCTTCTACAATTACTT
>CAYWOM010000319.1:0-3020 GCA_964459905.1 uncultured Polaribacter sp.
TCTACAACAACAGTTCCTGGACGCATTTCTTTTAACATATCTCTAGTAATTAATTTTGGCGCCTTACCTCCTTTTACTAAAACTCCTCCAATAATTAAATCGTGTGTCTTTATAAGTTGTCTTATACTGTATTCGCTAGAAAAAGCAGTAATAACGTGGCTTGGTAAAACATCGTTTACATAACGTAAACGTTTCATATTAATATCCATAATGGTTACGTGTGCACCTAAACCTGCTGCCATTTTTGCTGCTTGTACACCAACAACTCCTGCCCCTAAAATTAAAACTTTCCCTGGGGTAACTCCTGGAACTCCGCCTAATAAAATACCGCGTCCTTTAACTGGTTTTTCTAAATATTTTGCACCTTGCTGTATAGACATTCTTCCGGCAACTTCAGACATTGGTGTTAATAATGGCAATGTACCCTCTTCATCTTCTACGGTTTCATAAGCAATACAAATAGCTTTGCTCTTAATCATAGCTTTTGTAAGTGCTTCACTAGAGGCAAAATGAAAATAGGTAAACACAATCTGATTTTCTTTGATTAAAGGATATTCTGCTGCAATGGGTTCTTTTACCTTTACAATCATTTCACTTTCTGTATACACTTCTTCAATAGTATCTAAAATAGTGGCACCAACTTCTGTGTAATCTTTATCAAAAAAACCACTTCCTTCTCCAGCGGTAGATTGTACATAAACAGTATGTTTATTTTTTGTTAATGAAAACACACCAGCAGGTGTCATACCTACTCTACTTTCATTATTTTTAATTTCTTTTGGAATGCCTATTTTCATTATTAAATATTTAATTTTAATTTATAAAAATAAGTTGTTTTTTATGATTGATGAAAAGAAAAGCTGAAATAAAAAATTTTTATCAATTTATTAATATAGGTCTTAAATTAATGATGAATTGTCATCTATTACCTGAAATATATAAATCATAAAAACTGATACATAGCAATTAATCAAAATCGAAACAAATTCCTAAGGAAATGTTTCTAGTTTCTGTATCTATAAATAACGGATTTAAATCGTATTTCACATAAAAACTTGTAGACTTATACCCTAAATAGGTACTTAATCCAAAATTTACGGTATTCATATTAAAAATTATTATATTGTACTTCTTCTATGGCTACACCATTTAAATCTCTGTATTCTAAATATTGTCTTGTACCTAATTTAAAACCAACAAAACCTCCAATTCCAAAACGAAAAGATTCGTTTGTTCTGTCTCCTTTAAATCCGTCTTTATAGGTTTTATTTTTTGATAAATCCCACTCTAAATGCAACGGAAAATTCATTTGTACATGACGTAATCTACTCTCTGATAAAACCTCATCAATTCTAGATTCTATAGTAGTAACGGCTCCATTTTTAACGTGTTGCTGATTATTTTTCAACCTCAAATTGTTCCAAAGAAAAGAAACACCATATTTAAAATAAAGCTGAGAAGGTTGTTTGTTAAAACGAGTTCGTATCGTTTTAAGCCTATTTAAAGTTGAATTTCTTTAGAAGAAAAACCTTTCTTAGTTGCTGTTAATAACAGCATAGTTTTGTAAAAAATAAGAAAAGATAAAATTATCTTTACAAAATAGTTCCATTGACTTTTTATCTAATAACGTACTGTATGATAACAACTTTTACATGAAAACCCCTGTTTATCTCGTTCTGATTTAAAGTGCAGACCACAAGACGCTTCACTATCAAATTCTGCTGTAAAACTAAAAAATATTCACATCTTAATTATTTACTTAAAGTTAAATTTATTAATTATTAATATTTACTAGAATATAAAAATTTATTTAATCAACCAAAAAAAAACATTTTTTGTAAGGTTTGTATATTTTATAGACTACAAAAAATTAAATAACCTTTTTTAGTTTTAGGGGAACTGCTTTATGGTTATTTTTAATTAATTTGAAATTGAAATCAGAAACGCAAATACGTGTTTCTGATTTCTTTTTTATACTTTCGTTAAAAATAATAAACGCATGATTATTGGCAAAAATATTCACAAATATTATGGTGATGTAGAAGTTTTAAAAGGTGTAGATTTACACATTAAAAAAGGTGAAATTGTTGCTATTGTTGGGCCATCGGGTGCAGGAAAAACTACATTATTACAAATACTAGGCACTTTAGACAAACCCTTAAAAGAACAAGATTTTGAGCTGACTTTAAATACTATTTCCTTAAAAAAATTATCCGACAAAGAACTTTCTTCTTTTAGAAATAAACATATTGGTTTCATCTTTCAATTTCATCAATTATTACCAGAGTTCACAGCACTAGAAAACGTATGTATACCAGCATTTATTGCAAAAAAATCAAAATCAGACACTGAAAAAAGAGCAAAAGAATTACTTGTTTTTTTAGGATTAGGACATCGAATAGATCATAAACCTAGTCAGCTTTCTGGAGGAGAACAACAACGAGTTGCTGTGGCGAGAGCTTTAATTAACAATCCATCGGTTATATTCGCTGATGAACCTAGCGGAAATTTAGATTCTGATTCAGCAAAAAAATTACATGAACTCTTTTTTCAACTTCGAGATGAATTCAATCAAACATTTGTTATCGTTACTCATAATGAAGAACTTGCAACAATGGCCGATAGAAAACTAACCATGAAAGATGGAAAAATCATATAATTCATGAGAAAAACTTTTCAAGAACTCATATCTTATTTAAAATCTCCAGAATATAAAGTTGACTCTAATACAAACTTTAATTATAGAATTCAAAAGTTCTTACACTTGCTTATTATCTGTGTATTATCAGGAATAGTAATCACACCATTATTCGCACTAATTGAAGAACTTGGCTTAGTAAACATGGACAATCATTCCATTGAAGACATGATAAAAAACTATTCGAAAACTTTTATATTTTTTGCAGCTGTAATTGCAGCACCTTTAATTGAAGAGCTTATTTTTAGGGGCCCTTTAATGTTTTTTAAAAACAATAAAAATTTTAAACTTTTATTCTATACAATTGCAATATTGTTTGGTT
>CAYWOM010000320.1:0-3014 GCA_964459905.1 uncultured Polaribacter sp.
GTTTAAATCCAAATGATTATGTTGTAAATAGTGCAGGCTTTGTTGTAGATGCTGCAACTGGTGAAAATACAGTAAAAAGAGTAGATGCCTCTGGTAATGAGTTTTTTGTAATTGGAGACATTACCCCAGATTTTAGAATGGCTTTTAATAGCACTCTTTCATATAAAAACTTAACTTTTTACGCACTAGTAGATTGGAAAAAAGGAGGAGATATTTATAACAAAACTAAGCAATGGTTATATAGAGATGGAAGACATAAAGATATAACAAATGGGCTACCATATAATTTTTATCAAGGATTATATAATACTAATCTTTCTAGTTCTGCTTTTGTAGAAGATGGCAGCTTTGTAAAATTACGTGAATTATCTTTATACTATACAATTAATAAAGAATCTCTTGGACAATTGGGTGAATCTATAGAGAACGTTAAGTTCGGTTTTGTAGGTAGAAATTTATTTGTAATTACAGATTATTCTGGCTTTGACCCAGAAATTACAACACAACAAGAAACAAATAGATCTAACTTAACATCTAGAGATACTGATGGAGTTGGTAGTGATGCTAGCACTCCTGGTGGAGATCCTAACGTTTTTAAAGTTGATAATTTCCCGTACCCATCAACAAGTACTTATAGTTTCTCTATACAATTAACATTTTAAAAACTAAAAAATGAAAAATTATAGCTTATTTAAATACATCATATTTAGTTTCTTTTTACTAGTAACCTCTTGTAGTGAAGAAATTGATCAAGTTGCTAATGAAAACAATCCAAATATAAACCAAGTGCTTGCAAATGGATCCGATTTACTGGGGGTTTTAAATGGTTGATTTAGTTCTTGGTGGCAATCAACAAGTAGAGATTTGTATCCAGCGTTAGCTGTTGCTGGAGATATTGCAACTTGTTCATGGGGTAATTTTGGTATGAGAGTGCTCTCTAACGAGCCTAGAAATCCTATTTTAAATGCTGCTTCTTGGGCAGATTTAAGCGTCTTAGAGCAACCATGGCAAGGAAATTACTCTGCAGTTTCAACCGGAAATGATGTTTTAAATGCAATTAATAATAATGGAATTACTTGGGTTGTAGGTGGTGTAGATAATACTCCAATGCTAAAAGCAACCGCTCATTTATTACGTGGATTATCTTACGGTAATATTGGACTACTTTTTGAAAAAGGGTTTATTGTTGATGAAAATTCAGACTTAACTCAAAAATTTGACTTTGTTACGTACCAAGAAGTAATAAGTTTTGCATTAAATGATTTAGATGCTGCCATTCAAATTGCAGCTTCTAATTCATTTGAAATTCCAACAACAACCATTAATGGAGTTGCTATTTCTTCTGCAAATTTAATTAAATTGTGTAATTCTTATAAAGCTAGATTTATTGTGCAATCTGCAAGAAATCAAATAGAAACAAATGCAGTAAACTGGGCGCAGATAATTACGCTAACTCAAAATGGCATTACCGAAGATTTTGGGCCTATGGGGGATAATGGTATTACTTGGTGGAATAATGCCAATGTTCTCATGGATTCTCCAAATGGTTTTGGGAGATTTGGAGCTCGTTTAGATATGAGAATCATAAATCTTCTAGATCCCACGCAACCTGTCTTTTTTCCTGCTACCTCAGGCTCTACACTTGCAAATCCAGAAATAACAACTATGGATGCTAGAATAGGAATAGGAAAAGACTTTGAGTTTAGATCAGATATTCTTTTTAGATCAGAAAGAGGTAGGTTTCATTATTCACATTATATTCATACACGCTTTCAAAATGATGCAACCTTTTCAGACGGTGCAGATTCTAAACAAATAAAAACATTTACACTGGAAGATAATAAATTATTAATGGCAGAGGCTAAAGTTAGAACTTCAGATATGTTAGGAGCCATAATGGATGTAAATGCTAGTTCTAGAACTACAAGAGGGCAATTACCAGGTTTGCCCACAACGGCAACAATGCAAGAAATAATAGATGCTATTTTTTATGAACGATATATAGAGTTGTTTAATACCGCCGTTGGTAGTGGTTTTTTTGACAGAAGAAGAATTAATCAATTACAAATAGGTACTTTTAGGCATCTTCCTGTACCTGCCACAGAATTAGAAGTTTTAACTGAAGCATTATATACTTTAGGCGGTACATCTGCAGACCCAACAGGTCTAGTTCCTCATTATAACATTTCTGCGGTAAATGCAAGAACTGATGATTCTGTTATTCCAACCTTTAATTAATTTTTAGTGCATTTTAAACCATGCGTATTAATTGGTTTAAATAGATATAAAAAAGAGACTTTATAAGAAGGGTCTCTTTTTTTATGTTATAAGAATAATAGATGTTTTATAGGTTTAGCTGTTAGTTTTTAGAAATATAATAAACAATACTGTCTTAAATTTATAAATTTATGTTTGGTTGTCATTAATAATTTTTATATTTTTATTTAAGTTTATGAGTTGTATACCTCCAACAAATTCTCTAGTCTGGTTTTAACTTATTAAATACCTCCACCTCCTTATTGTTTTTAATTTTTATTTAAAAAAAAACACGCATTATTTTAAATTGATATTCTATAGTTGTTTATATATTTTTTAAGGCTATAAGACAGAATTTCATCAATTTAAAAACAGTTTTATTGTAAAAAAAGATAAATATTAGATTGCGTTATTGTGGTAATTGTAGGTTACTAGCTAAAGGATATAATTTAGTTTTTTATTTACAATAGTTAAAAAATAATAATACCCCCAATTGATATAAATACATTAATTAATAGTATAATCTGTATCTTTTTTTATGTTTTGATGAAAATTATGTTAAAAAGGTGAAGTTTTTGGGTAATAGCGCAAGAAATTTAGGTTTACTTTTTTATGATTTTACTCTAATTTTAGAGAAAGTGTTAACTAGCCAAATTGCAAATGAAGTTAAATTGTTTTTTTTATTATCCATTTTTTTTAATTTTTATTACAATTTTTGAAACCAATTTATGTGTTAAAAGTAGTAGTGTTATTTACAA
>CAYWOM010000321.1:0-3013 GCA_964459905.1 uncultured Polaribacter sp.
TTATATGCCAGAAATGAACCCGATGATGATATACAGATTAGATAGGTTTGGGCGTGGAGGCCATCACAGACCTTTTAACGATTTGGGTTTTGCCGGAATTAGAATTATGGAAACCCATGAAAAATATACACAACAACATCAAAACATTAGAACAGAAAATGGTATTAAATATGGCGATACTTTTGAGCATGTAAATTTTGGGTATGCAAAAAAATTAACAGCCGTAAATGCAATTAATTTAGCCTCTTTAGCTTGGGCACCATCAGCACCAAAAGAAGTTGCTATTGGAGGAATCATAGAAGCATCTGCCAAATTAAAATGGAGCAAAGTACCTAGTGCAAAAGGTTATAAAATTTATTGGAGAGATACTACTTCTGCAACTTGGGATAATAGCAGGTATATTGAAACAAACGAATTTACTTTAGAAGGAATTGTGATTGATAATTTCTTTTTTGGTGTTGCTGCTGTTGATAAAAACGGACATGAAAGTGTAGTAGTTTTTCCTAATAAAGTAATGCGCTAAGTTTTAGACAAAAACACAAACAGCTAAAAAACACTTCAAAATAAATTACTTTATTAACCGTTGTGCATTATGATTTAAAAACAAATCGAAATGTCTGTTCGAGTAATTTTTTGGTAAAAAATTCTATTGAGAACTAGTTTAGTGCCAGAAATTCTTATTCTAGACACAAATTCTGCTCATTTTAATCGGAGAATTCACTCGAATTGACTGGGAGTCATCAAAATGCACAATAGATTCCTTTAGTATAATATGTTATCAGCCTTAATTATTAATAAATAAAACAAATCGATAGTGTTTATCTTTAAGTTAATAGTATTACTATTATATTTGTAACACAAACTATTGTATACAACAATTAAACTATCAAATTATGAAAAAATTAATCTTACTATCGTTTATTTTAATCGTTAATTTCACTTTTTCACAATCTGAAAGAAATAAAGCACTAACTTCTAATAGTTTTAATTTTACCGCTATTCTTGAAGAAAGAAACCAATCTTTAAACAATAAAATGATCGTTAATGATTTTGGCGAAATTGTTAAAGTAGATTTTTCTTTACCAACAAATAACTCTGAAGGAAAATTTAAAGTCTATGATACTCGTAAAAACACATTTTTAAAGACTTTAAACACCAGCAATTCTAAAGCTATTTTTAACACAGTAACAGAAAATGATGTAACTAAAAACAAATTGTCTTTTCTGGCACAAAATCATCATGATTTTATAAATGCAATGGTTATTAAAATGAAGTTAAATGATGCCGTAATTTTTAATAATAACTTTAGTAAAGAAAACAAAAATGATTTAAATAAAAACCTAAAATCTATTACAAAACATAAGACACTTTATACAGTTTCAAAAATAGACAATGCTGCTGTAGATGTAATTATAGGTGGATTAAATTTAGATTTTAACAAAGTATATACAAGCCAATTAGAGCACACAGTAAGGCACAGTCTTAATTTACTTGTGGTAAATTTTTAAATGAATTGTTATTTTTTTGATTGATTGAAATTGGCATCTTACTTATGTAAGGTGTCAATTTGTTTTTTATTAGTATTTTTAAGATTTATATAAATAAAAAGATGGAACAAATTATAGAGCTTTACTTTAAAAACGATATTGCATGGCGAGCTTGGCTAACAGAAAACCATAATAAATATAACGGTGTACAACTTATTTTTTATAAAGTTGAAAATAAAGAAGCTTCTATGCGTTGGGTAGAAGCGGTAAAAGTGGCACTTTGTTTTGGTTGGATAGATGCTACCGTTAAAAGTTTAGGCAACGGAAAAAGAAAACAATATTTCTGCCCAAGAAACCCGAAAAGCGTTTGGAGTGCTTTAAATAAAAAACACATAAAAGAGTTATCTGCTAATAATTTAATGCATAAAAGCGGATTAGAAATTATTAAACTTGGTAAAAAAAACGGTTCTTGGACGGCTTTAGATGCTGTTGAAAAAGGAATTGTTCCAGAAGATTTACAAACTGAATTTGATACTAACAAAACAGCTTTTATCAACTATAAAAACTTTGCACCAAGCTATAGAAAGAGCTATTTGTACTGGTTAAATCAGGCAAAAAGAGATACTACAAGAAAAAACCGAATTATAGAAATAATTCGGTTGTGTGCTGCTAATATTAAATCTCGTAGTAATTGGTAGTTTTTATTTAAATATTAACTTTTCCTTAGACAAATACCCGACAAGATTAATGCTTTACAAGTTATTCATAAAACTACCATAAGGATCTTTAAACTGCGTTCCTTCTGCGTATCTAAATTTACTTAATTTCTTAAATTCTACCAACGCCCAAAGCACAAATTCTTTTACAAAATAAGCATCATTTGTATTCATATTTGGTTGTTGTGCTATTAAAAAATCATGTAATGGTGTTATTTTATCCAACTCGTTTTTATATTGTTCTTCTGTAAAATCATCTAACAATTCAAAATCTTCATTTGCATTAAAAAACCAAGAAACAATAGCGTCATAAGGTGTTTCTTCTTCTTGTTTTTCTAACTTTTTAATTTCAGGAAAATAGGTTGGAAACAATGTTTTTATTGCTTTCTTTATTAAGGTTTCTGCAACTACTTGTGCACCTTCTTGCTCGCCTTCATACACCAATTCTACTTTACCCGTAATGGCAGGAATAATACCGTCGAAATCGCTTAAACGAATTCTAGTTTTTTCTTCACCAGAAAGTAATGCCCTTCTTTCTGCTGTACTTAATAAATTCTCGAAAGCAGAAATACTTAAACGTGCACTTACACCACTTTTAGAGTCAATATACTCACTTTCTCTTGCTTCAAAAACAATTTGCTCTAGCAAGTCTTTTGCCAATTCTGGTACTTGTATAAATTCTTTTTGAGAGTTTGCGCTGTTTGTTTCTTGCTGTGTAATTGTTTTGGCTGTTTCAATATCTTCTGGATAATGTGTTAAAATTTGCGAACCAATTCTATCTTTTAAAGGTGTTACAATACTTCCTCTATT
>CAYWOM010000322.1:0-3011 GCA_964459905.1 uncultured Polaribacter sp.
TTTTCATCTTCTACAATATAAAAATCTATTTCTTCTACTACTTTTTTTACTGAAAGTGGCATTACCTCTAAGGGTTCTGTTTCTCCTAAAGTTGTAGGAATTAAGTAGAGTTTACCAAGCATAATTATTTATTTTAGTATAAAATTTACTGTTTTTAATTGATAAAAAGAGATACCAATTTATTTATTTTTAGACAACTTATTTGCTATTATTTTACAGGCATTATCTAACAATATATACACGTTTTCAAAACCATTATTACTGCCATAATAAGGATCTGGAACCGATACATTTTTGGTTAAATGAGATTCGTTTAAAATCATTTTCACCTTTTGTTTATCTGCTTTATTTCTAGATAATAAAAGAATGTTTTGCAAGTTGCTTTCATCCATCGCATAAATACAATCAAACGCATCAAAATCTTTTACCGTAAATTTTCTTGCTCGCTGATTTGTAATGTTAATTCCGTACTTATTGGCTACATTAATTGAGCGCTCATCTGGGAACTTACCAATATGATAAGCAGCTGTACCAGCAGAATCAACAAAAATTTTAGTGGAATTTATTTTAGATTCTAAAATACCTTGTGCTAATGGAGATCTACAAATATTACCTAAACAAACCATTAGAACTTTTACCATAGATTAAAGTATTCTAGAAGGTTAACTTCTTCGTTAAATCGTCTACGTATTTTCTAAATTGTTTGTCTGTTTCGGTAAGATTATCTACCGTTTTACAGGCGTGTAAAACAGTTGCATGGTCTCTTTGCCCAATTTGATTACCAATACTTGCCAAAGAAGTTTTAGTTAATCTTTTTGCAAAATACATTGCCAATTGCCTAGCCTGTACAATATGGCGTTTACGCGTTTTAGACTGAAGGGTAGCAACATCCATATCAAAATATTTTGATACTTCTTTTTGAATATAATCGATAGAAACCTCTTTTTTAGTATTCTTAACAAATTTATCTACAATTTGCTTTGCCAATTCTACAGAAAATTCTCTTCTATTAAAGGATGCTTGAGCAATCATAGAAATAAGTACACCTTCTAATTCTCTTACGTTCGATTTTATATTTTTTGCAATATATTCTACAATATCTTCTGGCATTTCTACACCATCTCTATATAACTGATTTTGTAGAATAGAAATACGTGTTTCATAATCTGGTGCTTGTAACTCTGCAGATAATCCCCATTTAAAACGAGATAATAAGCGTTGCTCTATATCTTGCATATCTACTGGTGCTTTGTCTGATGTAAGTATTACCTGTTTTCCGTTTTGGTGTAAGTGATTAAATATATGAAAAAAGACGTCTTGTGTACCTGTTTTACCAGACAAAAATTGAACATCGTCTATCAATAATACATCTATCATTTGGTAAAAATGAATAAAATCGTTTCTTGTATTCGACTTTACTGAGTCTATAAATTGTTGTGTGAATTTTTCTGAAGAAATATATAAAACAGTTTTATCTGGATACTTATCTTTAATATCTACACCAATAGCATGTGCTAAATGTGTTTTACCTAAACCAACACCACCATAAATTAACAACGGATTAAAAGAAGTGCCTCCTGGTTTATTGGCTACTGCCATACCTGCAGAACGTGCTAACCTGTTAGCATCTCCTTCAATAAAAT
The DNA here is from genome assembly GCA_964459905.1 of uncultured Polaribacter sp. Taxonomy (GTDB): domain Bacteria; phylum Bacteroidota; class Bacteroidia; order Flavobacteriales; family Flavobacteriaceae; genus Polaribacter. The sequence continues at coordinate 1,644 of CAYWOM010000322.1, forward strand.
TTGCAAAATTATAATTCGGATTTAATTGAGATTCAATTTTTACTTTTTGTAGCCCAGGAATTATAAATGGGTTTCTTAGTTCTCTATTATTAGACTCTAAAGGAACCGTAACTCTTTGCGGCTTTAAAGGATCTCTATTAGAACTCGGTATTTTAACAATTTGAGGTCTGTTGCTGCTGTAGTTGTTTTCCATTTTAACATCATAAATCAATTTGGCATCATTACCCAATTGCCTTACCAATGCAACTCTTAATAACTTAATATAATGTTCTTCTAACCATTCATAAAAAAATTTACTTGGCACTTGTATTGTGAGTGCTTCTCCTGAAATTTTTACTGGTTTTATTGGTTCGAACCAAGTTTTATAGGCTTGTGGTTTAATGTTGTCTTTTATAAAAGACAAACATTCATTCCAAACCGATTCAGCAGTTACAGTCATTCTATTAAAATAATTTTTTTAGGGTTAATATGTTCGTAATTTTAGCTTTTAAAAAGCCAAGTTCTAAAGCACTACAAAAATGTGAATAAAATTTAGTATAAAAAAATCAATTTGCTATTGATTATTAACTATTTTTTTCGTAAAATGTTTTTTAATTTTTTATTTCAACCAATTGAAAAAATCAATAACAAACACTAGAGTTAGATATTCTGAAACCGATAAAATGGGAGTTGTATATCACGGAAACTATGCACAATTTTTTGAACTAGGCAGAACAGAATGGCTTCGTTCTTTGGGAGTTACTTACAAAGATATGGAAATGAGAGGAATAATGCTACCTGTTATTTCTTTAAATTGTAATTTTATTAAATCTGCTTTTTATGATGATGTGTTAACCATAGAAACTTTTTTAAAGAAAAAACCCTTGGTAAAAATAACATTTGATTATGAAATTAAGAATCAAAAAAATGAAATTATTTGTACCGGAAATACCGTTTTGGCTTTTATAGACACGAAAACGAAAAGACCTACTGCGTGTCCAGATTATTTACTAAAACGTTTAGAAATTTAAAACATCATTTATTTTAGGCTAAATTTTTAATCGATACTTTATATAAATTATCAAAAATTTCGAAAATGGTTTTGGCTTCTTTTTTTCTTACAGAAATAACATACTCGCAGTTTATTTCTAATTTCTGATGAACAATTTTAATGTTTTTCTCTTTAACAATTCGCATTATTGCGTTCATTAAATCGTAATTAAAGGTTAACTTAAACTGGCTATTTATGGTTTTTTCTAAAATATCTGAAGCTTGTAATGCTAATTGAGCCGATGTTTTATAGGCTGAAATTAAACCGCCCACACCTAATTTTGTACCTCCAAAATATCGAACAGAAACTATTAAAATATTAGTAACTTCAAAAGACTG
>CAYWOM010000323.1:0-3009 GCA_964459905.1 uncultured Polaribacter sp.
CCAATAGCGCCGATGGTACTGCATTTATGTGGGAGAGTAGGTCGCCGCCTTTCTTAATCTTGTAGAACACAAGATCATAAAACCTCATATCAATACATATGAGGTTTTTTTATATTTAAAATTTATTTAATTAGTGAGTTTCTTTAATTATAACTTTCTGTATTTTATTATATATTTAAAAAATATTAGATTGTATAATTTTTATTTTCACAAGTTTATAGCACAAGTCAAAAAAGTTGTTGAGTATATAAAAATAGTTGGTTTGTTCCTTAAAATATCTATGTCTTCAAATTCTTTATTTGTAGCAGCTAATTTATTACAACCATAAGTATTAGGGATCAAGAAATAAAGTTGTGGGATTTAAGGCTTACAAAAATAGTTGTAAGTCTAAATAGGAAAAGACCTACGCTTTAACACTTCTAAACTGCGCTCTAAAAGCTTTGATTTTAGCATTAAAAGATTCCTAAGAGGCATTTGTGCTTCGATAATCAAAGTAATTTAGGATGATCTTATAATGTATCGACATGGTATTAGCAATAGAGTTGAAGCTTTTAAATACTGCTAGACTTACTTTCACATCCCATTTGGCAAGACTTATAAGTGCTGAAGTTTTACCTCTTTATTATTAAATATTCAAAATAGATTTTGTCACAACTTGTATTTTTTTAAGCCCTATATTTTTTTAAATAAAATACTTTCACCTTTAGATTTATTTTCACTCTATTCCAAACTTAATTTGTAGAGTAAATAACATCTTCGAGCTAATAATTGTTTTAGTATATCTCCGTTTGACAGTATTTTGTACTGTATCTTATTTATTATAACATTTTCAGCATTAATAGCGTATCATCTTTGCTTTATTCTTATTTATTGTAGTGCATTGCACATAAATACGATCTATTATTAAAGTTATATTTGGGAAATAACTTTTTAATAATTAGACCCATATTTTTTGCCATGTCTAGGGTTACTTCTTTTTATTTTCTTTCTTTGTTTTATCTGAATTTATGGATTATTTTTACAAATGTCTTTACCTATTTACATTAACCATCGTTATTATTGCATTTTTTTCTCTTTTTTTATTGTTGGTTAAGATGATATTTAAATTTCCATTAGAAAAGTTGTTTCATCAAGAGACAAACAAGTCCATACATTTTTTGAGAATAAGTGCCTTTCTTTTGCTTGTGTTTCTTGATTCCAAGAGTTAATATCAATTAAACAATCTTTATATTTCTTTTCTATTTTGCTGTATTTTTCTTGGGTATATGTTACGAAAACTACTGAAAAAACTAATATTAGAAGCTTTATTAACAATTTTTTTTTATAAAAAGCAGTAAACTCACTAGTGATTTTAGTTTCTTTTTAAAGAAGTTATTCAATACAAAGATTAATGACTGTCATTTAATAGGTGGCTCTTATATCGTTAACGGTAATAAAACTATCTTCTATGCTGATATATCCGGAGTGATTTAAAACAAAGGAAAGATAAGCCTAACTTAAAGCAATGGCTCATGTTCCCAAAAAATATAGGCCATTACTTATCTATAGATGAAACGTAAATCTCTAATGGCGAGCTTTTTACATTATTACAAATAAAAAAGCATGTATAAAAATGAAGTTATCTTTACCAAATTTCCAGTAATCAAGGTCGAATCCATTTTTAGAACAATTTGTTTAATTGGTTGCAAACGAAAGAGATATGGTTAATGACATTCCATTAAACATGGCAAACTCTAAGTAAACTATCCCTAGGAACTTCCATCCAAAAGCAATGCAAGTAAAAGGTCGTTTACACTTACAAAAGTTTATATCACATACGCTACAGTAAATTAGGATAAAATACAGTTGAATTTAATGACCAAGAAAATGAAGCTATAAAATAAAGTAGAATTATTAATAATGAACTTTAAACCACATACATTTAACAACGGAAATACAATAGAACAGCTGCTAGTTAAAAGTAGGTATCTACTATATAAAGCATCTAGTATTTGCACAGAAAATCAATATCAAAGAAGTAACATTCTATTTAAAGAATATATATATCAAAAACATTTGGCCTTATTCAAGGATTTTGAAACATATTTATTACAATCTCCTCAATAAAAATAGAATATATGAAACTAAATCACCGTTACAAAGGCGTTGATCAAACTAACTTTAAACCATTCAATACAACAGTAAAATTAATAACTATAATCTACAGATCAACATTAAATTATCTTATCAACAGAAGTACAAATGTCTCAGCGGAATCTTTTAATGGATAAATTATAGCCTTTAGAGCACAATTTATAGGTATCAGAAACTAAGATTTTTTTTATTATTTATACTTACAACAAATTTGCCATAACATTAAAATTATACTACTATTTTACTCGAACCATTATAATAATTTTTTTAGCAAAAAATTTGTTAAATAGAGATTTTACGATTGTACCCTTTTGAAAAAATTGTATGTCGCATATTACATATAATGGTTTGTAATCAATTACCTAATAACTATTTTATATTTAGCAGATAAAAAAAATTGTGTTTTGGTTTTTAACTGAAGATATAATACTTAAAACATTGTATAGAAGTATTGGACAGAAGCTAGACAAAGGAGAAGTATAAACTAGTAACACTATTTTTCAATCGTATAGAGATGTGAAATATGCGTCTAATAGAAATGCAAATATTCTAAAAATTTAGTAATAAAATAAGTTATAGTATGAGTAGAAAGCTTAATTGCTGAGATAATGCTGTAGTGGTAATTTTTTTAAAACAATAAAGTATTAAATGTACAAATACAAATGTTTTAATTCCTTCTTAGATACTTATACTATTTTAATGACTTTATTTAATACTATAATTTCATTAGATTTAAATTGCTTTAGATTATAAACCTCGTTTAGTAATCGAATTAGAATAACCTAAGTAAAAAATAATATTAAATTTAAGTAGTAATAATTTTAAATGATTGCTTTTTATAACATTTACATTACTAAGTTATAAAAAAAAAAGTGA
>CAYWOM010000324.1:0-3005 GCA_964459905.1 uncultured Polaribacter sp.
AAAATAATTATTTAGATTCTACCTTGTTTATTACAGAGGGAGATTCTGCTTCTGGATCAATTACAAAATCTAGAAATGTAAATACACAAGCAGTTTTTAGTTTAAAAGGGAAACCCTTAAATTCGTACGGATTAAGTAAGAAAATTGTGTATGAAAACGAGGAATTTAATTTATTACAAGCAGCATTAAACATCGAAGATGGTTTAGAAGATTTGCGGTATAATAATATTGTAATTGCAACCGATGCCGATGTAGATGGTATGCACATTAGATTATTATTAATTACTTTTTTCTTGCAGTTTTTCCCTGAATTGATAAAAGAAGGCCATTTATATATTTTAGAAACACCTTTGTTTAGAGTACGTAATAAAAAACAAACTTTTTATTGTTATTCTGATGAAGAAAAACGAACTGCAATTGAAAAATTAAGAGGCAAGCCAGAAATTACTCGATTTAAAGGTTTGGGGGAGATTTCGCCCAATGAATTTGTGCATTTTATTGGTGATGATATAAGATTAGATCCGGTAATGTTAGACAAAGAAATGTCTATAGAAGCAATGTTACAGTTTTATATGGGTAAGAACACACCAGATAGACAGAAGTTTATTATTGAGAATTTAAAAGTTGAGTTAGACACAGTAGAAGATGAAATATGAAAACAATAAAAAGAGTATTTAACGTATTATCGATAATTTTTATTATTATTCTAATTTTTTGGTTTACTCAAATAAACTTTAATAATTTGTCATTTAAAGAGAATAATTCTCCGTATTTAGGAATTTTATCAATGCTAATGATTTCTATTGCATTACAAATGATTAAAAGAAGTATTAGAAAAAAATAAGCTGCTTTAATTATAGAAATTACAGGTTGCGTTTTCCAATTCTGATAAGATGGGTTTACGTTATGCTACAATGTTAGCAAGTGTTTTAAATAGTGATAGAGCTATTGCTGTAAATATTAAAATTATCAGAATTTTGTTAAAAATTCGAGCATGATTAAATGATAATTTAAGTTTACGATTAAAAATAGAGAACATCTAAAAGACAGTAACTAATTAAAGTAAAAATATAGAATTGGTGTTTTCTTGTTTAGATGAATTGATAAGGAAGAAAGAAAACAAAAAGAAAGAACAAAAATTGGCTATAAAAAAGCTGATAGCCAAAATAAATAGTTAGCAAGTGCGCCCGCGTTAGGGATTGAAGTGGAAATCCTTTTTATTGTCAGTTCGAGTGCCACGCTTTTTTGTGTGGTGTATCGAGAACAAAATAAAAAGATTGCAACGGAAAGCCCGACCTTTAGGTAACGCCCAAAGAAATAATTACAGAATTATACGATTTAACGTTTTTTAGATGAGTGAAGAAATAAACGAACACGAAGAAGAATTAACGAATCCAGAAAATCAAGAAGAAATTCTTGATAATGATAACGATTCTGTGGAAACCATTACTAAGGTTACAGGCATGTACAAAGAGTGGTTTTTAGATTATGCCTCGTATGTAATTTTAGAAAGAGCGGTGCCATCTTTAGAAGACGGTTTAAAACCTGTGCAGCGTAGAATTATGCATTCTATGAAAGATTTAGACGATGGCCGTTACAATAAAGTAGCCAATATTGTGGGGCATACCATGCAGTATCACCCACACGGAGATGCTTCTATTGCAGATGCTATGGTGCAAATTGGTCAGAAAGAATTGCTAATTGACATGCAAGGAAACTGGGGAAATATCTTAACGGGAGACCGTGCAGCGGCTTCTCGTTATATTGAGGCGCGTTTATCTAAATTTGCTTTGGACGTTGTTTTTAATCCGAAAACTACAGATTGGAAAATGTCTTACGATGGCAGACGAAAAGAACCGATAGATTTACCTGTAAAATTTCCACTTTTGTTAGCACAAGGTGCAGAAGGAATTGCAGTTGGTTTGTCTACCAAAATACTACCGCATAATTTTATTGAATTGATAGATGCTTCTATTAAATATTTAAAAGGAAGAAGTTTTAAAATTGTGCCCGATTTTTTAACAGGAGGAATTGCAGATTTTACCAATTATAATGATGGTGTTCGTGGTGGAAAAGTAAGAGTTAGAGCAAGAATTGCACAATTTGATAAAAAGACGCTAGTTATTAATGAAATTCCGTTTGGTACCACAACAACCTCTTTAATTGATAGTATAATTAAAGCCAATGAAAAAGGGAAAATTAAGATTAAAAAGATTGAAGATAATACGGCTGCAGAAGTAGAAATACTAGTGCATTTACCACCTAATGTTTCGCCGGATAAAACCATTGATGCGTTGTATGCATTTACCAATTGCGAAAATTCTATTTCTCCATTAGCCTGTACCATAGAAGATAATAAACCTGTTTTTGTAGGTGTTTCTGAAATGTTAAAACACTCTACAGATTTAACGGTAGATTTACTAAAAAAAGAGTTAGAAATTCAGTTAAATGAACTGGAAGAACAATGGCATTTTTCTTCTTTAGAACGCATTTTTATAGAAAACAGAATCTATAGAGATATTGAAGAGCAAGAAACTTGGAAAGGAGTCATCGAAGCAATAGACAAAGGTTTACAACCACATATTAAACATTTAAAACGTGCCATAACAGAAGAGGATATTGTACGTTTAACAGAAATTAGAATTAAAAAAATATCTAAATTTGATATTGATAAAGCCAAACAATTTATAGAAGGTTTAGAAGAGAAAATTGAAGTGGTAAAAGGGTTTTTAGCAAATTTAATTACTTTTGCCATAGACTATTTTAAGCGTTTAAAAGATACCTATGGAAAAGGAAAAGAGCGTAAAACAGAAATTAGAATTTTTGATGATATTGTAGCATCAAAAGTAGCAATGAACAATGTAAAACTCTATGTGAATAGAGAAGAAGGTTTTATTGGAACTTCACTTAAAAAAGACGAATTTGTTGCAGATTGTTCTGATATTGATGATGTAATTATCTTCAGAAAAGATGGTAAAATGATGGTTTCGAAGATAGATTCGAAG
>CAYWOM010000325.1:0-3003 GCA_964459905.1 uncultured Polaribacter sp.
TCTAACAAATCGTTATAAGACAACATTTCTAAAAAACCAACAAAATCTTTACGCACAAAAGGTTCTCCACCAGTTAAACGTACTTTTTTAACGCCCAATTCTGTAAGTACTCTAACTAAACGATACATTTCTTTAAACGTAAGCAATTCTTGTCTTGGTACAATATCTATTCCGTGGGCAGGCATACAATATTGACAACGCAGATTACAACGATCGGTTACTGCCAACCGCACGTATTCTATTTGTCTACCAAAATTGTCTGTTAATTTACTCATTTAGTTAGGTAATTTTTTACTTAGAAGTCCATACAAAAAAGCTCCTAAAAGCGCCCCGACTAACAAAATAAGTGCAGGAATTAATTTAAAACCAAGAATTACAAAAATGGGTGCAGCACAAGCACCAGAAATTCCCCAGCCTAAACCAAAAAATGTACCGCCTAAAAGCGTTCTTATAAATCCTTTTTTCTTTGGTTTTGGTATAATTTTATTTCCGTGGATATCTTTTATTTTCCCAGATTTAAACAATTGCATAAAAACCGCAGAAATTACAACTGCTCCGCCAATAATACCAAACATGTGAAAAGATTGAAAGGTAAACATTTCATAAAAACGATACCAAGAAATGGCTTGTGTTTTGCTTAAAACAATGGCAAAAAAGATTCCGAGAATTAAAAATTTAATGTTTTTCATTTGTATATTTTTTTAGATATCGATTGCACTCGACCTGAAATAATTTATGTTAGAACAATAGTGGAATTATAAACCACGTAGCAATAATACCACCAATAAAAAAACCAATTACAGCTAATAAAGAAGGCAATTGTAAACTGCTTAAACCAGTAATTGCATGACCAGAGGTACAACCACCTGCATACCGTGTTCCAAAACCAATGAGTACTCCAGAAACCAATAAAATTAAAAAACCTTTTATAGAAAACACCATGTCTTCTCCAAAAATTTCATCAGGAAAATATTGATTTCCAACATTTGAAAAACCTAAATTGCTAAGTTCTTTAATGGTATTTGGGTTTAAATCTATGGCTTGATTTGGTATTAAATAATAGGAAGAAATAAATCCGCCAATAATTAAACCAACTACAAATAATAAGGCAAAATCACGATCTTTCCAGTCTTTTTTAAAATAGTCCGCTACTTTTCCTGCACCAGCCATTGTGCATAAAGTTTCAAAATTTGTGGAAGCTCCAAAATTCTTTCCAAAGTAAAAGTATAGCAATAACGAAATTGCTATAAGTGGCCCTCCAATATACCAAGGCCAAGGTTGTAAAATATAATCCATAGTTTGTAATTTTATTAAACTTTACTTGTCATTAAGAAACGTTAGCCGAAACCCCTTAAAGTTAGAAAAAATTTATATTCATCACTTCGTTCCTTTTTCTTATTAACAACAAATTTACTTTTACTCTTATAATTTAGTCTTCAAATAATTCATTACTAATTCTGTTGCTCCAAGATTATCTTCAATATATTTTTTATTGATAACTCCTGTTAACTTTCTAAAATTTTTATCTTCCCTTAAATTGATAAAATTAGCTGTTAATTCTTCTTGATTTTTGATTGAAAGACAGCCACCAATTTTAACCAAATCTACCGCTTCTTTAAATTTATGGTATTTATTACCAATTACTACCGGAATTCCAAAAGTAGCGGGTTCTAAAATATTGTGTAATCCTGTTTTTAATCCTCCTCCAACATAGGCAACATCTGCAACTGCATATATTTTGGTTAGAATTCCGATGGTATCGATAATAAAAACTTGATAGTTAGCTAAATTTTTATCTGCTTTTTGAGAAAACAACACTGTTTTTTTATTAATTGATTTTTGCAACTCTAAGATAGCATCTTCTTTAATAGTATGAGGTGCAATTATAAATTTTTCGTTTTCAGAGGCTTTATTATTAATGTAATTTACCAATAATTCTTGGTCTTCCTGCCAGGTACTTCCTGCAACAAGCGTGTATTTATCATCTTTAAAATCGCTAATAAAATCTAGCCTATTGTCTTGCTCTAAAATCTTTAAAACTCTATCGAAACGAGTATCTCCAGCAACAGTAACGTTTTTAAAATCAATTGAATTTAGCAATTCTTTAGAAGTTTCATTTTGCACAAAAAAATGGTAAAAAGCTTTTAAAGAAGTGCGCATAAAACCACCATAATTTTTAAAGAATAACTGCTTTTCTCTTAAAATTCCAGAAACTAAAATTATTGGAATTTTTGTTGTTTTTAATTCATTTAAAAGATTTGGCCAAAATTCATATTTTATAAAAATTACCATTGTAGGATTTACAATTTCTATAAATTTCTTTGCATTAGAAACACTATCTAAAGGCAAATAACAAACTACATCTGCTAAATTGTAGTGTTTGCGAATTTCATATCCCGAAGGAGAAAAAAAAGTAACCAGTATTTTATAACTAGAATAGGTAGTCTTAAGCGTTTCAATTATTGGTATTGCCTGCTCAAACTCGCCTAAAGAAGCCGCATGAAACCAGATGGTTTTTTTGTTTTTTAATGGCGTTATTTTTAAGAAAGTTTGTTTTCTTCCGGCAACAAAAAGTTTTATTTTTTTATTAAAGATTGCTAGTATTGGCAACAACAGCGATGCTAAAAAAACGGCAAAATTGTATAGAAATTTCATATTTGTAAAAATACAAAACAGATTCTTTAAAACGCGAAAAAAGCTCAAACAAGTAAATGTTTGAGCTTTTAAATTTTTTTAGCTTAATTTCTTAAGCTTCAAATGGTGTTATAGAAACGTAAGATCTATTATCTTTTTTCTTTCTAAATGCTACCACTCCATCAACCTTTGCATGTAAAGTATGATCTTTACCCATGTAAACGTTTTCTCCTGGATTGTGAGTTGTTCCTCTTTGACGAACAATAATATTACCTGCAATTGCAGCTTGTCCTCCAAATATTTTTACACCTAGTCGTTTCGATTCTGATTCTCTACCATTCTTCGAACTACCTACACCTTTTTTATGTG
>CAYWOM010000326.1:0-2981 GCA_964459905.1 uncultured Polaribacter sp.
TATCCGTATCCGTATCCTTTATTAATATTAGTATCATTTAAAACAATAGCCATATTTGGTAATTTCTTCTCTTTATACAAAGTCTGAGGCACCATTAACATTGCTTTATCTAAATAGTTTGCTCTTGCAACATATAAAAACATATCTGCATATTTAGAGATTAGTAAAGTATCTGTTACTAAATTTACTGGAGCAGTATCTACAATGATGTAGTCATACTCTTTTTTTACCTTTTCAAATAGTTCTTTAACTCTTTCTGTTAACAATAATTCAGAAGGGTTTGGTGGCATAACTCCAGAAGCTAAAACATCTAATCCTTTTATTTCTGGAAGATTAAATTTTAAATCATCTAATAAAAGTTTATCATTAGTAATATAATTTGTAATACCTCTTCTTTCAGAAACCCCTAAATATTCTGTTACTTTTGGAGCTCTTAAATCCATACCTAATAATAAAACCTTTTTATTAGAGAGCGATAAAGCAACGGCTAAATTTATAGAGATAAATGATTTACCCTCTCCACTTGTGGTAGATGTTATAAATATAGTTTTCCCTAAATCAGAGTCTAATTTGGGAGGTAGCATGAAATCTAAATTTGTACGTATAAGTCTAAATGCTTCTGCAGAACTTGACCTAGAGGTAGAGTTGATAATAATTTTTTCTTTTATTTCAGAGTGAGGAATATCTCCTAAAAAAGGTATGTTAGTCATCTCTTCAACATCTTTTCTAGAATGTATTTTAGTATCTAATAAGTTTTTAATATAAATAATGATAAACGGTACTAATAGACCTACTATTATTGCAAGTAAATAGATTACTGATTTTTTTGGAAAAACAGGACTATTTGAACCATAAGCAATATCAATTATTTTTGCATTTGGTACTGTAACAGCTAAAGAAATAGCTGTTTCCTCTTTTTTCTTTAATAAATAAGAATACAGTCCCGCAAATATATCTTCCTCTCTTTCTATATCTATAATACCTCTTTCTATAACTGGCAGTAAAGACACTTTAGAGTTAATTTTAAGTGCTTCATTATTTAATTGATTTAATTTAATTTTTAATGAATTAATTAAATTATTAAAACTAGATTTAAGATTAGCTCTTAAATTAGATATTTGAGATTTAAATTGTATTAATTCTGGATTTTTAAAACCCGCAGTAATACTTAACTTATTTTTATTTATAATAAGATTGTTGTAGTTGGTTATTGTTTTTGAGATACTACTATCTGTAAAACCTAAGTTTGTTGGTAGAATATCTTCTCTTTGAGATGCTTTATTTAATAACTTTTGAATAGATTCAGCTAAAATTAACTCACTCTTAAGTGAAACTATTCTATCATTACTTTTAGATGAGTTTACTAATGCTAATTCACCTTCTTTAGATAGGCCAGAGATACTATTTACTAATTTATAATTTTTAACCTTATCTTGTATAGTTTGTAATTCTAAACCAATACTCTTTAATCTTTCATCTATAAATTCCTTTGTCTTTTCTGATACTTGATTTTTATCTGATACAGCATCTAAATTATATTGTATAATTAACTCATTTAAAATATCTTCTGCTTTCTGCTTTACCACATCTGATAATGATAATTTTAAAACACTTGAATCATCGTCTACTGGAATTATATTTATAAGGCTTTTATACTTATCTATTATAGCATTCTTTTTGCTTAAAACAACAAAAAATTCATCGCTATTATCATCAAAATTATTTAAGTTTTTTGTTACTATAAAAGCACCCAAATTACACCTTATAGTATCATTAAAAGTGTGAGTAGAAATTTCTTTTGATAAGTTATTTATTAAATTAAACTGAGTTTTATTTTTAATAGATACTACTAAAGTTGTATCTATTTCTGAGAATAAAGGCGTTTTTTCTACAAATCTTATTTTAACAGGAGTTTTGTTATATACTTCTGTTTTTTTAACTATTCCTTCAACATAATATAAGAAATTTAAGTCTAGTGAATCTACAACAGCACCTATTATTTTTCTTGACTTTAGTATTTCAATTTCATTTGCAGGGTTATTTGTAGAACCTTTTCCAACAATTCCTAAATCTGAAACTGCTTTAAATTCATCAGAAATTCCAGATTTCAAATTATCCTTTATCATAATTAATGCAACAGCATTATACTTGGGTGTTGTGTAACGTAAATATATAAAACCACCTATAATTGAAATTATAATGCCCAGTATAAACCATTTCCAATGAACTAAGTATTTAGCTATCTCATGTTTAATGTTTGGCGAATTATTATCGCTTTCTATTATATTATTAAAATTGTCTTGATTCATTTTAAATTAAAGTCTATAATCTTATTAAAAAAAGTGAAGTAACTGTTATTAATAAACTTGTTATTGATATAAATAAACTAGTATTGGTATTACTTGACGCAGATTGTGCTTTAGCATAGTTTTGTTCTACATAAACAAAATCATTTTGCTGCAAATAATATACAGGCGAAGTAAAAATATTATTAGACCTTAAATCTACTCTGTATTTTACTTTTTTATTATTTTCTTCTCTTACAACTAATACATTATTTCTTTGACCAGAAATGTTTGTATCTCCTGCTAACCCAATTGCTTCTAATATTGTAATTCTTTCATTAGGTATTGTGTAGGTTCCTGGTTTTCTAACATCTCCTGCAATTGTTATTTTGTAATTTGCAATTCTAATATTAATGTTTGGGTTTTTTATATAATCTGGATCTAATTTATTCTTTAAAAAAGTTATTACTTCATTTCTTGTAAGACCTCCTATTTTTATTATTCCAATAACAGGAAAATCTATTTCGCCATTATTATTTACTAAATAAGGTTGTAATTGAGCTTGACCAATAGCTAAATTTGTAACTGAAGAGTAATTAACGGTTGCTAAATTAAATGGCTTTACAGCTTCTAAATCTAGTGCAGTAATTGTAATTTGTAGTAAATCGTCTGGCTTTATTATTGTTTTATAACTAT
>CAYWOM010000327.1:0-2944 GCA_964459905.1 uncultured Polaribacter sp.
CAGAACTAATAATTCCGGTTGGTAAGGCTACAAAACCTATTCCTATTAAAGCTAAAATACCGCTCAATAATTTACCTAAACCAGTTACTGGATACACATCGCCATATCCGACGGTTGTTAATGTTGCTACAGACCACCAAAAAGCATCGCCAATACTTGCAAATTGCTCTGGCTGATCGTCATGTTCTATATAATACATAAGTGTAGAAGATAAAATCATCAATACAAAAGTGACAAAAATAGTAATAGACAGTTCTGCCTTTGTTTCTTTAAAAATATATTTTATGGTTTTTAAAGATTTAGAATATCGGCTCAATTTAAAAATTCTTAGCAATCTAAACAACCTAAGAATTCTTACAATTCTTAAATCGAAAGGAAAAATAAAAGGCAAATAGAAAGGAATAATTGCAATTAAATCGATAATACCTAAAGTAGAAAAAGCAAAATTGAGTCGTTCTCTTTTGTCTTCTTTTGTTTTGTCGGAAACCCAAATTCGTATAAAGTATTCAACAGTAAATATAGCTACAGAAAATACTTCGAAATAATAAAAAACAGCAGCATACCTGGCATTTAATTCTTGGTAAGACTCTAAAATTAAGGCGGCGATATTTAAGACAATAAGTGCATAAATAAATTTGATAAAATAGGTGTTGTAATTAATAAAATTACTTACTTTTTTTTTCATTTTAGCCAATTGTTTTTAATGTATTTAGATATAGGATTCGCCAAATCATCTAATAAAAAAGATTGATTTGGGTTATTTTTATTGTAAATAATGACTTCTTTACCTTCATCTTGAAAAGGTTTTGTGTGTGAAGTTTTTACAGTTGTTTGATAACGTTTTCTGTTTTTATCATTGGTATAGTACGTAAATATTAACTTGTAATATGTAATAATATCTCCATCGTAAATTTCTTTCTTTTTAGATAATTTACCTTTGGTTATAATTCCATTATTAATAATTTTTAAGTATTTTAATCCTTTGTAAACATGCAATAACAATACCAGTAACGAGGTTATGGGCAACACTAATAAGAAAAGCACTGAGGTGCCATTGGCTCTATAACGAAAACCTTTAATAACACTATATTGAGGAGACGTTACACTATAAACTACTACTACTTTTTCGCCAACTTTTTTTATCGAATTTCTACTATAAGAAACCCATTTGTGATCCTCTTTATTTACTTTATATTCATAAACATATGCGTTTACAAAATAATAGCCTTCATCTTCCCCGATACTTTCTTTAATTCCAGTATAATAAGAATTGGTAATAATACCATCTGTTACAGCCTTTTCTTCTTTCAGTTTAAAAAATTCTCTAAAATCGAAATCAGAAAGTTGTACAATACTAAAAATACCACCGATAATTAAGATTGCAAATGCAACTAACGTAGGCGTTTTTCTATAGCATAGAAGTAATTTTAAAGATTTAGGAAGTTGTTGGGTAATTTCTTTATGCATTTATTTTAATGATTTTTTCAATAAATAAATCCAACTTTTCTTTATTACAACTACTCAACTCAATGTAACTTTTATCACTTTCTGGAAAGGTATGTATAGCCAAATGACTTTCTCCTAAAAGCCAAAAACAAGTATATCCTTGTGTTGGAAAATAGTGTTCATTAAAAAGAATAATGGTAAAACCAACTTCCTTTAACAAACTTTCATACGTTTCTTTTAACTCTTTTGGAGCTATGCAAACAGACCAAAAACGATGGTTGTATATATTTGCTTCTATGTGTTTATAGGTTGTATTCATGTTTAATATAAATCCCAATTTCCATCTAAATAATATTGATAAAGCACCGGATTGTGGACTTTATTAACTTCGATGCTGTCATTTAATTTAAAAAAATCTTTTCCAAAGGATGTTATTAATTGCATCGCTTCGGTATTTATCCATTTGGTTTCTATGTTTTTGAATTTAATGTTTTGTAATTTTTCTTTTAATTGAGTAGTATTTACTGCTTTATTTTTTGTTCCCAGAACCCATCCCCATTCTCCCATAGACAAAACTTGATTGTGTAAATTTACCGTTGTAAAACCTGCAGACTGCATGGTTTTGCCAATACAATTATACGCTTTTGTAGCAAAATAAGGACTTCCAGCTTGGGTAATAATAAATCCGTTAGGCCTTAGTTTTCTGTTACAAAGCGAATAAAACTCATGCGAATACAATCTACCTAATTCAATGTTTCTAGGGTCGGGTAAATCTGCAATAATAATGTCGTAAAAGTCACTCGTATTTTGTTCTAAATGTATGTAAGCATCTTTGTTAAAAATTCTTAACTTATCATTTTTCATGCTGCCTTTATTGATTCTTTGCAAGACAGGATGGTGGGTTCCTAAATCTGTCATTTTTGGATCTAAATCGACCATATCTATTCTTTCGACACTTGCATATTTTAAGATTTCGCGAACAGCACAACCGTCTCCACCACCAAGAATTAAAACTTTTTGCGGATTTGGATGCAGTTGCATAATAGGGTGTACCAAAGGTTCATGGTACATTTTTTCATCAATAGAACAAAACTGCAAATTACCGTTTAAATACAACCAATGTTCGTTTTTCCATTCGGTTAAAACAATATTCTGATATTTAGTTTGTGCTGAATAAACAACTTTGTCTTTGTATTTTTTTTGTTCTCCCCACTGAATAATAGGCTCTGTAAAAGCAATACCTGTTATTAAAACTGCAAATACAATAGTTAAAACAGCCTTTAAACGAATGGTTTGCCGCTTATTTATTTTGTCTTTAAATCGATAAAAGACAATAAGTGCTACTAAAAAATTAATAATTCCAAGTACAAATGGCGTGTAAGACAGACCCAGTATTGGCAAACCAATAAAAGCAAAAAATATACCACCAATTAAACTTCCGTAATAATCTTTTTCTAGTATCGATGAAATGTTGCTTTTTAAATCTTCGTACTCTTTG
>CAYWOM010000328.1:0-2898 GCA_964459905.1 uncultured Polaribacter sp.
CGATTTTTATCTTCGGATAAAAAGTCTTCTAAATTTACGCTTGGTATTTTATTCATGTTAAAAATAATTTAAAATAAACATCATCTAAAGTTACTAAAAAAAAGAAAGAAATCTTGCTTTTTTATTTTTTTCTAAAAGGAATTAAATATGAAAGTGTGTAATTAAAACCAAAACCAGTATTGGTTTCAAATATTCTGTTAAAACCTGGTGCATATAAAGATTTAAAATTTTCTGGATCTTTTACACTCATTAAAACTTTGTAAGAAACATTAAAACCAACAAAAAAGTTATTAAAAGTTTCTACTTTAATTCCGATTATAAATTCTGACCAATGGGCATTTAAACCTGTTACTGTTTGGGGTACAGTTATAGCATTTACTGGAAAATAAATACCATTTTCTAGATTTGTTACATTGGGTGTATAGCTGTTTAAAGTTTGGTCAAACAAACTAAAACCATATCTATAACCTAGTAATATTTCATTGTTCATATCTAACCAGTTTTCGTAGGCATTAAAGTTAAAACCTAGTCTTATATAGTTTCCTTTAACGGTAGAGTTTGTAAAATCTTCTGCGCTTGTTTCTTCTTCAAAACCAATTTCTGCGGCGGCATAAAAACGTTTAGAAATTCTGTAATCTGCCACAATTTCTAATCCGCTATAAGTGCTGCTTAATTGGGTTAAAATAGGTTTACTAATGTCTATTCCTAAACGAATGCCATATTTAGATTTGTAAACGATAGTATCTGTTTTTTTAATTTCTTGTTGTTGTTCTTGCGAAAATCCATTAAGCCCAACAAAAAGAAAGCAAATGCTAATGAAATATTTGTACATGTGCTGCATTTTGGTTGTCTACGGTTGTTAATGTTACGGGTGTAAAATCTATAACCCAACTATTGCTGTCTACAGATAAATTTACATTGTTAAATAGTATTCTGTAACCACAAGATCTAGAAACATAATCTTCTTGCGTGGTATATTTTATAGTAAATGTTGCTATTTTATTATTTGCTATTTTACCGTCTATATTATTTATTTTTAGGTTGTAAATAGTTTCTTCTGATAGCGTATTTAATGGTATTGCAATACTATCTGTATTTACACTTGTGTAGATAGCTAAGGTGTCTTTACCATCGGACCATACAGATAAACGCTGTGCAGTTTTTATGGTTTCTCTATTTGTATTGTCATAAAAACGCAACACTAAATTTGGTGTTACTGGGTTTTGTATACAAAAATCGTCTTTTTCGCAAGCGGAAATAATAATTGTAATTAAAAAAATAAATAAGATTGTTTTTTTCATAAGCCTAGTCTTCAACTTCTACAATTTTATTAATGGCCGCTGCCAGCTTAAAATCTAGTTCTGTAACACCATTGGCATCGTGGGTTGTTAGTTTAATATCTAAGGTGTTGTAACTATTTGTCCATTCTGGATGATGCTTTAAGGCTTCGCACTCAAAAGCAATTCTATTCATGGCAGACATACAATCTTTAAAATTATCAAACTCAAAATCGGTTTGTAAAGCATTGTCTATATAATCCCAATCTTGTAGGTTTTCTAACTTTTTATTTATTTCGAAATCTGTAAGTTTTTTCATTATTTATTTTATTGGGACTAATTTATAATCATTCTGATAAATAACATCTAAATTTTAGAGAATTAGAATTATTTTAACTTTTTTCAAACAAAACCACCGTTTCTATATGAGAAGTATGCGGAAATTGATCTACCAAACTAATTTTTTTAATTTGGTAACCAGCTTCAGCTAACAATTCTGTATCTCTAGCTTGCGTTGCTGGGTTACAAGAAACATACACCATTCTGTCTGCATTTAAATTGATGATTTTTTGCAAGGTTTTGGGTGCAATACCTGCTCTGGCAGGATCTAAAATAATAGTTTTTATTTTATTTTGATATTCTGGATGCGCAATTAAAAATTTACCAACATCTGCTGCGTAAAATTTTAGCCCGTCAATATTGTTTCGTTTAGCATTTTTTTGCGCATCTTCTATTGCCGATGTTACAATATCTACACCAACAATTTTTGCATTTTCGCTTTTAGAAGCAACAATTTGTCCGATTGTTCCTGTTCCACAAAACAAATCCATAACAACAGTATTATCTACTTTAGATTTATCTTCTAAAACATATTCTACCACTTTATTGTAGAGTTTTTCTGCACATTTTGGGTTGGTTTGAAAAAAGCTTTTCATGCTAATTTCAAAATTTAACCCTAACAATTCTTCTACAATTTTGTCTTTCCCGTAAATTAAATCGATACTTCCAGAGGTTGCAATGGTTCTATCGCCAGTTTCATCGTTAATTGTATGTAATAAACCTGCTAAACGTTTACCAAAAATATTTTTTAAAAAGTTTGCAAATTTTTGTAAATCAAACCTATCTAATTCTGGCGAAGTTGTAACTAAATTACACAATAATTCGTCTGTTTTAAAAGATTTACGGACTACAAAATACCGAAAAAAGCCTTCTCTTTTTGGTCCGTGCCAAGGATCTAAACCCGTTTCTATACAATATTGACGAATATTTTTTAGATTGTCTTCCATTTGCTTATCAAACAAACCAGAATCTTTTTCAAGATTATCTCCCATCCACCAAACACCGCGTCTTTTAAAACCTAAAGTAAACTCGTCTTTATCGGTTTTATTAACCCTGTCGTAACCAATGGCAGAAAAACCATATTCCATTTTATTACGATAATGAAACACGTTTGGAGACGTTACAAACTCGTCAAATAAATCTGTTATATTTTCTACTTTACCAATTCTTTTAAATAAAGATAAGGTGCTTTCTTTTTTATATTGATGTTGTATTTCTATTGGTAATTGAATAAAATACCAAGCGTAAATTTAGAAGACTTTTTATCCGAAGATAAAAATCG
>CAYWOM010000329.1:0-2896 GCA_964459905.1 uncultured Polaribacter sp.
TTTTCACAAGTTAAAGTTCGACCGCAAAGGTCACATGCATGACCAGATAAATAACCACGAATTACCATTTCTACTTTAAATGGTTCGCATAAATAACCAACTGCTACATTTTCATCAGGATTTGACAATAACCAATTTGGAACAATATCTGCAGTTTTGTTCATCATTTTTGTTGCAATCTGATTTAAAATCTGTCCTTTAAAAGGAATTTGTCTTGGTAAAATAACATCAAAAGCAGATAATCTATCTGTAGCAATCATTACTAAAAGCTCATCATTTATATTATAAACTTCTCTTACTTTACCTTTGTAAAGAGACTTTTGATTTGGAAACTTGAAATTAGTTTCATTAATTGTATTCATGAATAGTTTGTTGTGTTGTTATTGCAAAAATAAGTTTTACTTCTTATTTTTCTTTCTTTTCTAGAACTTTTATTTGCTTTAAATTATCTGTAATTGGTGTTGCAGTAATTACTTTTTCGCCAGGAATGAAATAGAAAAAATAAGCAGAATTCTGCCCTACTTTTTTAACATCTAAACGTGTATTATCTTTGAAAACTAATGTGTAATTGGGTATAATTTTTTTGGTTTTATATTTTTGTTTCATTCCAATTCCCATACCAGTTCTCATAGAAACAAATAGTAAGAAAAAGATAAACATCAAACCAGGTATTTGGTTTTTTCTATTTTTTAAAGCTTCATATTTTTTATCCCATTTTTCGATATTATATACTTTTTGATACCATTTTTTAACTCTTAAATAGGCATAAAACTTAAACATCCACTTAGAAAAATACATATGCATCAACCAAAACATTAAAACGAGAAATACAGAAATTTTCCAGTTATTAACCAATAAACTTATAGGCGAAATTAATGCATCTAATATAGTTGTGTAATTTAAATATGAAACTCCAAAAATTCCATAAAAAATAGCATCACTCACAATACCTAAAATAATAAGATATAAATAACCTATGTAAAAATAATCTTGTAATCCTAATTTGGTTTCATCAATATTTATCATTCTGTTTCTATGCTTTTGTACGCTTTAATAATTTTTGTAACCAATCTGTGCCTTACAACATCTTTATCATCTAAATATACTTGCGCAATTCCGCCAATATCTTTTAATGCCAATAAAGATTCTTTTAAACCAGAAACTTGTTTTCTTGGTAAATCAATTTGACCTGGATCACCAGTAATAATAAATTTAGCGTTTTTACCCATTCTTGTTAAAAACATCTTCATTTGATTATGAGTTGTGTTTTGAGCTTCATCTAAAATTACAAATGCATTATCTAAAGTTCTACCTCTCATAAATGCTAATGGCGCAATTTGTATAATACCTTTTTCTAAATGAGATTCTAATTTTTCATGCGGAATCATATCTCGCAATCCATCATACAAGGGTTGCATATATGGATCTAGTTTTTCTTTTAAATCGCCTGGAAGAAAGCCTAAATTTTCTCCAGATTCTACTGCGGGTCTGGTTAAAATAATTCTTCTAACTTCTTTTTCTTTTAATGCTTTTACCGCCAAAGCAACAGCAGTATAAGTTTTTCCTGTACCGGCGGGTCCAACGGCAAAAAGCATATCGTTTTTTGCCATTAACGTAACCATTTTACGTTGGTTTTCTGTTTGAGGTTTTATTAACTTGCCATTAACACCATGCACCAAAATATCTTTAGCGTTTTTGGCAGCAATTGTTTTTTCTTCATTACCATTAGAAGTTAAAATACGTTCTATACTATTTTCATCTAACTTATTATATCGATTAAAGTATTTTATTAAACGATCAAAACGAATTTCAAACTCGTCTAAAAGATCTGGTACTCCGTATATTTTAAGTTGAGAGCCACGTGCAACAATTTTTATTTTTGGAAAGTATTTTTTTAATTGCTCTGTAGTACTATTGTGAGCACCAAAAAAATCTTTTGGATTGATTTCTGTGAGTTCTATAATGCGTTCGTTCAAATGTTATTTTTTTATTAATTAATGACCATTTAATTTCAACTAAAAATAATGAATAAAATTTCTAAAATGATTAGATTTGCTTAAAATAATTAATAACTTTTACACAATTAATTAACAATCCTTTTAATGTCTCTAATTACTTTAACCACAGATTTTGGAACAAAAGACCACTTTGTTGGCGCTGTAAAAGGGGCTATTTACTCTGAACTTATAGATGCTAAAATTGTAGACATTACGCATCAAATATCTCCATTTAACATTACAGAAACGGCCTATATCTTAAAAAATTCTTACAAAAGTTTCCCTGAAGGTACCATTCATATTATAGGCGTAGATTCTGAGTTAAGTGCAAATAATAAACATATTGCTATAGAACTAGACGGTCATTTTTTTGTTTGCCCAGATAACGGTTTAATTTCTATGATCGCTTTAGAAATTAAACCTACTAAAATTGTAGAAATTAATATTCATGATCGTGTAGAAAGTAGTTTTCCTGTATTAGATGTATTTGTAAAAGTGGCTTGTTTTATAGCAAGAGGTGGTAATTTAGGTGTTATTGGCAAGGAGATTAAAACATTTAAACAACTTGTAGAGATTCAGCCAAAAGTAAATCAGCAACAAAACCAAATTATTGGTGGTGTTGTTTACATTGATAATTATGGAAATATAATAACAAATATCAGTAAAAAAATGTTTAAAGATATTGGTAAAGGAAGAACTTTTAAAGCAACTGCAAGAAGATATTCTTTTAACAAAATATATACAAAATACAATGAAATTATAGATAATAACACGCATGACAATCATCAATTTGATGGACAAAAATTAGCCATTTTTAATGCAGCTGGTTATTTAGAAATTGCAGTTTATAGAAGTAATTTAGATTCGGTCGGTGGCGCATCTACCTTATTAGGTTTAGG
>CAYWOM010000330.1:0-2894 GCA_964459905.1 uncultured Polaribacter sp.
CATAAAACCGCCATAAGACCAACCCCAAATACCAATATTATTTTTATCGATGTAAGAGCGTTCTGCTAATTTTTTAGCGGCTGCAATTTGATCTTCAACTTCGTATTTACCCAATTCTTTTTGAGTTACTTTCTTAAAATCGCTTCCTTTTAAACCCGTACCTCGACCATCTATACACACTACAATAATGTCTTTTTGGGCTAATAAATTGTGCCAATAATCGTTAGTGCCGTTCCATCTATTTGCTACTTGTTGAGAACCTGGCCCCGAGTATTGAAACATAAACAATGGGTATTTTTTGTTTTTATCAAAATCTACAGGTTTTAACATCCACATATTTAAATCATTTCCATTAATCTTAATGGTAGAAAATTCTTTTTCACTCATTTTATATTCAGACAAGTTTTCTTTTAATTCGGCATTGTCTTTTATCACTTTTAAAAGTGTGCCATCGCCAGAATACAAAGAATAAATTGGCGGTATTTCTGAAGAAGAAAAGGTGTTTATAAAGTAGTTTAGGTTTTTACTAAAAGCGGCATTACTTTGGCCCTTTTTATTAGTAATTAGTTTTTTGTTTTTTCCGTCTAAACCTATAGCATATATACCTCTGTTGATAGAACCATTTTCTACAGATTGATAATAAATAGTGTTTTTAGCAGCATTAAAACCATAGTAATTGGTTACTTCCCAGTTTCCTTTTGTTACTTGATTTATAAGTTTTCCGGTAGCATTATAATGATAAATATGATTAAAGCCATCTTTTTCGCTCGTCCAAATAAAGCTGTTGTCATCTAAAAAAGTAAGATTATCAGTAATATCTATATATGCTTTGTCTGTTTCATTTAAAAGCAATGTAGAGTTCCCTTTTAAAGCGTTTACTTTTAATAACTTTAAATTATTTTGATGACGATTTAGCGTTGTTGCTACTAAAATATTAGTTTCAGTAGACCATTTTATTCTTGGTATGTACTCATAATCTCCTAAACTAATTTTTTTACTATTTTTTGAAGAAACCGTATACATGTGTAGAGTTACTTTCGCATTTTTTTCGCCTGCTTTTGGGTATTTAAAAACTTGTTGTTTCGGGTAGTTTTCTTTGCCTACAATATCCATAGAAAAAGTAGGAACATTGGTTTCATCGAAACGTAAAAAAGCTAAATACTTACTATTATTACTCCATTCAAAAGCTCTTACAAAGGCAAATTCTTCTTCGTAAACCCAATCTGTAATACCGTTTATAATACTATTTTTTTTACCATCTTTGGTAATTTTAGTTATGGTATTAGCTGCTAAATTTTTAATAAAAAGATTGTTGTCTTTTGCATAGGCTACCTTTTTATTATCTGGAGAAAATACAGGTTCTTGAATATCTTTGCCTATTAAAGTTAGCTTTTTAGAGGCAATATCATACCCATAAAAAGTACCTTTAAAAGAATGTCTATAAATTTTTTCGAAATTAGTTCCTAAAATAATTTTGGTTTCATCGTTATTAAAACTATAAGAAGAAAACCCCTCTACATCTTTTAAATTGGCACTATTTACAATTGTTTCAACTTTTTCTAAAGTCTTGTAACTGTACTTGTCTACGGTAGTTGCTTTTGTTTTTTTATCTGTATTTAATAACGAATAAAAATCGCCATTCATAGAGTTTAAAGCGTTCATTCTTTCTGGAGAAAAAGTTCCGTCCCAAATTTTTTCGAGGGTAATTTTTTTATTTACAGTGGTGTAAGTGTTTTTTTCTTTGGTGTTTTGCTTGCAACTTATAAGGGTTAGTAGCGCAGTTGCTAAAATGAGTACTTTTTTCATTATAAACTTGGGTTTGATAAAAGTTTTTCAAGTTTACGAAAATATTGTTTAAAATAAGGATTTATTTGAATGAAGTTTTAAATGAGACATTAATACATTAAAAAAAATATTTTTTATTAATTAGTTATTTTAGTGCAAAAAAAATCTCGATAAATTTAAGATTATCGAGATTTTGAGTTTTCATTGTAGTTTAATTTCAGAGAACTATTCTTTTGTTTCTGCCTCTACTTTATCATCTGCATTGCCAACAATAAGAGGTGTTTTTCCGTCAGTAATAATTGTTTTTGCATTAGATGACTTTGCCAATTCTCTAAACGCTTCAATAGCCTTTAATCTTATAATCCCTGGAGTTAATCCTTCTGCTATGATCAATTGTGCATCTCTTTCTCCTTTAGCGTTAATTATTTTTCTTTCAGCTTCTAGTTTTTCTTGATCTATAACAAACTTTAATCGCATTGCGTCTTGCTCTGCTTGTAACTTTCTTTCAATAGAAGTAGCTAAGCCTCTAGGGAGTTGAACTCTTTTCATTAAAACACCAATTAATTGAATGCCGTCTGCTTGATTCTCTAGATTAACTTGCATCTTTTTTAAAACTTCTAACTCAATTTCTGCGCGCATTCCAGAATGCATATCTTTTGCATAATACTTGGCACAAACATCAGAAACTGCAGATCTAAAAACACTTGTTACAACAGATTCGTAATCTTGACCAAGGTTTTGTAAAACAGAAGCCACTTTGTTTGCTTCCAATCGATATAGAATTGATATTTCTGACTTTACACTTAATCCTTCTCTACTAGGTAAACTTAAAACCAATTTAATGTTTTTAGTTTTCGTAGATTCTATTAGTACTTTACTTGTTATTGGATTGTAAAAAACAGTACCTTGTGTTTTTACACCTTCCGATAGTTTTCCTAAAGTTTGCTTAATTCCTACTTCTCCTGGTCTTACAACTGCGCAACTAGAGCATAAAAGCCCTAAAACTAAAACTGTAATGCTAGATTTTTTCATCATGATATTTTATTTAAATGGGGTTAAATTACAAGCATAAAAATACAAGTATTAAAGCTTATTTAGAATTGTTTTTA
>CAYWOM010000331.1:0-2892 GCA_964459905.1 uncultured Polaribacter sp.
CTAAGACAGATGTGGCTACAGAAATTCCACGCTGACGCTCAATTTCCATAAAATCGGAAGTTGCTCCTTTTTTAATTTTGTTGTTTTTTACAGCACCCGCTTCTTGTATTGCGCCCCCAAACAGCAATAATTTTTCTGTTAAGGTGGTTTTACCAGCATCTGGATGCGATATAATACCAAATGTTCTTCTACGCGCTATTTCTTCTAAAAAACTCATCTACAAAATTTGAGGTGCAAAGATACATTATTGTTGTTAGTTTTTGGTTGTTAGTTTTTAGACCTTAGGTACAAAAAAAATAAAAGGGTAATAGTTGTTCTATTTAGGGAAAAATTTTAGCAAATATTTTCTTTACTCTAAAATTTCAACCGTAAGATGTATATCATTTACTGGCCATTCATCTACGCCTACTTTTACTTTAGAAATTTTATCCATGGTATCAAAACCACTAATTACTTCACCAAAAACGGTATGTTGATTATTTAAATGATGCGCGCCGTTTCTATTATGAACAATGTAAAATTCAAACGGACTAGATAATTTATTTGGATTTTTTTCCCATTGTCTTGCAGCAGCTAAAGCACCATATTTGTGTCTTCGGTTTTTTCTAAATTCGGGTTTAAGTAAATAATTACCATACAATCTTCTTTGTTTTCTGGTATATGTTTCATCAGAGTTTCCTCCTTGAATTACAAAGTTTTTAGCAACTCTGTAAATTTCTGTAGTATTAAAATAGTTTATTTTAGTTAAGAAAATAAAATTAGCTCTATGAATAGGAACGTTATTATACAATTTAATTTTTATGTTGCCAAATTTGGTTTTAATAATAACTTTGGTTTCTGTATTACTTTTACCATATTCAGTAAAAAAAACTTCCACATTTTTAGAATGTAAGCTATCCCAACGTTTTTCTATAATTGGCTTTTTATCTTGCTTTTTTTGCTTGCCAATTGTAGTTTTAATAGCTGTTTTTTTATCTGTATTACATTGCTGAAATAAAAACAGAAACAAGAGAAGAAGTGTTTTACAGCAAATTTTCATTAATATTACTTAGTTTTAAAATGTAAATATAAACCATCAAAATATAATAATAGAGAACTCTTAGAATTTTATATTTTTTTTGCTTTTTGATTTCTTACATTTGTAACCATGGAAGAAAATGTTGTTTTAGTTGATGAAAAAGACAATCAAATTGGTTTAATGCCTAAAATGGAAGCACATGAAAAAGCCTTTTTACATAGAGCTTTTTCGGTTTTTGTTTTTAATAAAAAAGGAGAATTAATGTTGCAACAAAGGGCTGCATCTAAATACCATTCGCCTTTATTATGGACAAATACTTGCTGTTCTCATCAAAGAGACGGGGAAAGTAATTTACAGGCAGGTAAAAGAAGATTGCAAGAAGAAATGGGTTTTAGAACAGCGCTAACAGAAGTTTTTTCTTTTATATACAAAGCTCCTTTTGACAATGGTTTAACAGAACATGAATTAGATCATGTAATGATTGGTAATTTTAATGATATACCAAACATTAATAAAGAAGAGGTTGAAGCTTATAAATGGATGTCTTTAGAGGATGTGAAAATAGATATTGAGAATAATCCAGAAATTTATACAGCTTGGTTTAAAATTATCTTTAAAGAGTCGTATCACAAATTGCGAATTTAAAGCTTACCGTTTTTCAATTATTAATAATAGAACTTTTTAATACTAAAAAAAATGCCCAAAGTTACCGTTCATAGAAAAGCACATTTTAATAGCGCACACAGATTGTATAGAAAAGATTGGTCTGATAAAAAAAACTTCGAAGTTTTTAATAAATGTAGCAATCCTAATTTTCATGGCCATAATTACGAATTAATAGTTTCTTTAACAGGAGAAATAGATAAAGAAACTGGCTATGTATATGATTTAGGTATTTTAAAAAATCACATAAAATCTGAAATTGAAGAAGCTTTTGACCATAAAAACTTAAATGTTGAAGTACCTGAATTTAAGGATTTAAACCCAACTGCAGAGAATATATGTGTGGTTACTTATCATAAATTAAGAAAATTGCTTCCACTTCATTTAGAATTAGAAGTAACGTTGTATGAAACTCCTAGAAACTTTGTTAGTTATTCTGGGGAATAAATTAAAACTAAATGAATCAGCTGTTAAAATTTACCCCCATTTTAAAAGATAAAATTTGGGGTGGAGAAAAATTAAAATCGCTTTTAAATAAAAAGTCAGATAGAAAAGATATTGGTGAAAGCTGGGAAATTTCTGATGTTGAAGGCGATACTTCTGTGGTTTCTAATGGAAACTTAAAAGGGCAAAATTTAAAACAGTTAATTACAGATTATAAATCTAATTTAGTTGGAGAGAAAACGTACAAACAGTTTGGAGACAAATTTCCTTTATTAATTAAGTTTATAGATGCTAAAGAATCCTTAAGTATTCAGTTGCATCCAAATGATAATTTGGCAATGAAACGCCATAATTCTTTTGGTAAAACAGAAATGTGGTATGTAATGCAAGCTGATAAAGATGCAAATTTAATTGTTGGTTTTAGTAAAAAAGTAACACCAGAAGAATATATAAAACATCTAGAAAATAAAAAAATAACAGAGATTTTAAATATTGATACCGTAAAAGAAGGTGATGTCTATTTTATTCCAACCGGAAGAGTACATGCAATTGGTGCAGGTGTGTTGTTGGCAGAAATTCAACAAACTTCAGACATAACGTATCGAATTTACGATTGGGACAGGCCAAATGCAGATGGCACTTTTAGAGATTTACACACAAAAGAAGCCTTAGATGCTATTGATTATTCAGTTAAAAAGTCTTACAAAACTGCATATTCTAAAGAGCAAAATACTGCAACAGAAATTGTTGCTTGCCCTTATTTTACA
>CAYWOM010000332.1:0-2869 GCA_964459905.1 uncultured Polaribacter sp.
CCATGCACAATATTTGGAACTCCTTTTGCCGGTGCTGTTATTAAAACTTTGCTGGCTCCTTTAGAAATTAAATGCCTGCTTAATTCTTTTTTATCTCTAAAAGCGCCAGTATTATCTATAATTAAGGCATCGTTAATTCCGTATTTAGTGTAATCTATTTCTTCTGGATTGTTGGCAGAAATCATATACACCGTGGTTCCGTTAATAATTAATGCGTTATTTTCTATATCTGTTTGCACAGTTCCTAAAAAGTCTCCATGCACAGAATCTACACTTAATAATGAGGCTCTTTTTTCTAAAACTGTTTGGTTAATTTCTCCGCGAGTTACTACAGCTCTTAGGCGTAATTGAGAACCTTTGCCCATTTTTGTCATTAATTCTCTTGCCAACAAACGGCCTATTCTACCAAAACCATATAACACAACATCTTTTGGTAGTATGTCTTTGGATGCTGTTGCATCTTTTAATTTATCTTTTACAAAGACAATTTTATCGTTGCACTTTTTTGGGTTTAAATAACATTCATACGCTAACTTGCCAATATCTAATTTAGAGGAAGGCAAATCTATTTTCTGAATTGCCTTTGCAATATCTAAGGCATCTAATATAGAAATTGGTTTGCTAACAAATTCTTTTGCATACGCTATTAAATTTAAAACTTCACTTGCTCTTTTATCTACTAAAGGGTTTCTAAACAACACTAATTCTATTGATTTATCGTACCATAAATCGTGTACAATATTCATAAACTCTACTGTTGCTCTTCTTGTTTTTGCTTGCGATATAACTTCTTGGTTATAATTTATTAATGTTGACATAATTGTGTAACTAAAATTAGATTTTTGACAAAAGTATTTAATTTTTTCAAAATACGAAATCGATTTCGCTACTATTTTATAAATAAAAAAATCCTGATGAAACATCAGGATTTAAATTACAGAAATTATACCTGTATTTTATCTAAAAGCATAGCGCTCTCTTTCGCCATTTAAGTTAATAACTTCAATATAAATTGGTGCACCTTGCCCAAAAGAACTGTCTATAATATTAGCAGCTTCTGCAGCATTTAAGATTGGTTTCTTATTTATTTTAGTAATAATATACCCTTCTTTAACTCCGTAATAAATTAGACTTTCATTACTATTACTTATAATTTTTGCACCACCGGCAATACCATGTTTTTTTAACTCTTTTTTAGAAATGTCTTTTAATATAATTTTTAATTGTTTTGCTACAAAAGAATCTTTCTTACTTAATATTACATTTTTTGTAATTGCCTCTCCATCTCTATTTACAGTAATAGCAACTGTTTCTCCTGGTCTTTTAGCGGTTAATTGTCCACGCAGTTCAGAGAACTTAGATATTTTTACTTCGTTAACTTTGGTAATAATATCGCCAGATTGTAAACCTGCATTTTTTGCACCTCCTTCTGCCGCAACCGAACCAATTTTTACGCCGTCAACATCATTCGTATTACCATCAATATTGATACCTAAAATAGCTTCTTGAACCGAACCAAATTCTAATAGATCGTCTACAATTTTTTTAGCAATATTAGAGGGTACTGCAAAAGAATACCCAATAAACGAACCTGTTTTAGAAGAAATTGCGGTGTTAATACCAACCAATTCTCCGCGTGTGTTTACCAATGCTCCACCACTATTTCCTGGATTTACTGCGGCATCTGTTTGTATAAAAGATTCAATATTTCTGTTTCCTTCTAAATCTCTTCCTTTTGCACTTACAATTCCTGCGGTAACGGTAGATGTTAAGTTATATGGGTTACCAACTGCTAAAACCCATTCGCCTATTTTAATGTTATCAGAATTTGTAAACGGAATGTATGGTAAATTTATAGGAGCATCAATTTTTAACAGGGCAATGTCATTTTCTTTATCGGCACCAATTAAAGTTGCTTTGTATTTTTGCTTGTTATTTAAGGTGATTTCTAATGCAGAAGCGCCATCAATAACATGATTATTTGTAACAATATAACCATCTTGAGAAATAATTACGCCACTTCCTGTGCCAACTTGTTCGTATTTTCGTTGTCCGTTTTTATTGCCAAAAAACAAATCTAACGGATTTGATTGTGTTCTAATTGCGGTGTTTTTAACATGTACAACTGCGTGTATACTATTTTCTGCTGCAACAGTAAAATCGGTAGCATTTACAAACGCATTTGTTTTATTTAATGCCGGATTGTAGTTTGCAGTAACTGTTTGTATCGGTTCTGCAAACGTCCTTTCTGTAATTACCACATCGTTAAATAACATTTTATAGCCGCCTAAAGTAATTGCGCCTCCTAAAACTGCCATTGCTAATAAACCAAATATTTTTTTCATGATTTTTGTTTTTTAATAAATCAAAGATACATTTTTAACAATTTCAAAAAATCTGTTTAACTAGTTTTTAACGGACTTTAACCCCTCTTTAACACTCTAAATTTCTTCATTAAATACTTATATTTGCTGTAATGAAACTAGAATTTTACAAATATCAAGGAACAGGAAACGATTTTGTGATGATTGATAACAGATCAAAAACATTTCCAAAAGAGAATACAGCACTTATTTCAAAATTTTGCGATAGACATTTTGGCATTGGTGCAGATGGTATTATTTTAATTGAAAATGATGATACATTAGATTTTAAAATGATTTACTTTAATGCCGATGGAAGTGAAACTTTTTGTGGAAATGGCGGAAGATGTGCCGTTGCTTTTGCAAAGAAGCTTAATCTTATAAATTTTAAAACAACTTTTACAGCTTTAGATGGAAACCATTATGCAGAAATTAATAATAATATTGTTTCTCTAAAAATGATTGATGTAGAAGATATACAAGTGAATGAGAATTCCATTTTTGCT
>CAYWOM010000333.1:0-2866 GCA_964459905.1 uncultured Polaribacter sp.
TTACCTGTAAAAGACTCTAAAGCTGCTTTAGCTGCTACTTTAGAAATTCCTGCATCAGCAGCCATTGCGTCGATTAAATCTGACTTGTTCATAATAAATAAATTTTAAAATTAATTGAAAATATTTTTTTGCTTAATAGCTCAACAAATATAGACGGATTAAGGGTTTTCGCAAATATGAGGGCGAAAAAAGCACCCTTTTGTTAATAAAATCATGCAAATTGTTAATAAAGGAGCCTTAAAATATAGAAAATCACTAAAAACCTTACAAGTAAAGGAGTTACATCATTTTTGCATTCAATGAAAAAGTAAAGCCATTTAGCAAACTTTGTGCATTCATTTTTTTCTTTCCAGATAGTTTTATTTCTTTAATAACTATAAATCCTTTTGCTACGGCAACTTTAAGTGTTTTTTTAGAGGCAATAATTTTCCCAATAGTAAAATGATGTGCTTCTGTTTCTTTTTCGATGGCATAAATTTTAGCTGTAACATCTTCCTCCTCATTTTTTATAATTGTCCAAGCTGTTGGAAAAGGATTTAAGCCACGAATTTTATTATAAATGTTTTCTAAAGAGTCTGTCCAGTCTATTTTACAATTATCAGGGTTTAATTTTGGAGCAGATTTTTCTTCAAGTGCTGGTTGTTTTTTAGTAACCACATTTCCTTCCTTAATATAGTCTACTGTTTTTGATACCAAATTGGCTCCTAAATACATTAACTTATCGTGTAAAGTGCCTACTGTTTCATCGTTAAGAATGCTAATTTCTTCTTGTAATATAATTTCTCCAGTATCAATTTTATCATCAATAAAAAAAGTAGTTGCACCTGTTTTTGTTTCACCATTTATAATAGACCAATGTATGGGTGCAGCGCCTCTGTATGCTGGTAATAATGATGCATGTAAATTAAAAGTACCAAATGCTGGCATTTGCCAAACTACTTTTGGCAACATTCTAAAAGCAACCACAATTTGTAAATTAGCATCTAAACGCTTTAATTCTTGATGAAACGTTTCGTTTTTTAAATTTTTTGGCTGAAGAATATGTAGATTTTGAGATATTGCATATTTTTTTACGGCAGATTCATTTAATTTTCTTCCTCTACCGGCAGGTTTGTCCGTGGCAGTAATTACCCCAACAATAGTATAGTTGTTTTCTACTAAATGTTTTAAAATAGTAACTGCAAAATCTGGGGTTCCCATAAAAACAATACGTAAATCTCTCATAATTATTTATTTAGTTGAAATTTGTTTTGATAATTAATTAATACCTTATTTTTAGATAATAAGTAGCGCAAATGTATTAAAATGTCTTGTTCGTTGGTTTCTAAAATCAAACTAATTTCTTGTGATGTTAACTTTTTATCGTTTTTTAAAAGTTGTAAAATTGATGGAGAAATATCTTTTTGTGGTGTTTTTTTTTGAGAGAGACAAACATCACAAATACCACAATTTTCTGTTGATTTTTCATCGAAATAGGCCAACATTTGTATACTTCTGCAAATAGTGTTATTTTTTACAAAAGCGATAAAATTAGCAGCTTGTTTCTTTTTTTGAGTTATAAATTGTTCAATTTCTCTAGAAAACCGATTGATAGTTTTATCATCTTCTCTTGGTACTAAAAATGCAATTTCTATATCAGAAATTATAGGTTTATATACCAGTAATTTATCTTCGTTTAATTGTTTTAAATTAGCAATAACTTGTTGTGATGTAATACCTGTTTTTTTTGCAATTAGAAATTCATTTATTTTCATTTCTTGTTCAAAAAGACCGCCATAAGTTCTTAAAATTGCATTTGTAAATTTTTTTAAAGCGCTATTTTTGTGCACATAATTTAATACATTTTTATGAGTTGTAATAAATTGTAAGGTAGATTTTTGATTGTACTGATTGCTAATTTCTATAATACCGTTGTTCGATAAAATTTTAAGAATTGCATCCACTTTAAAAGAAGAAAAATTGTATTTTCTACTAAATTCTAAAAGATTAAAAGGAAAAGATTCTTCTAGTAATTCTCCGTTTGCAATTCTAAAATACTGATATATTTTTCTGTGAACTTCTTTAATATCAGCAATATTTGGCAGCCTTTTTTCTGTTTGCTCTTTAAACAATAAAAGGTCGTTTTCGTTGTGTAAAAGTGCAGCAAAAGATTTTTTATTATTTCTACCTGCTCTGCCTGTTTCTTGTACATAGTTTTCTATGCTAGATGGTAAGTTATAATGCACAACAATACCAACGTTAGGTTTGTCTATGCCCATGCCAAAAGCATTTGTAGCCACAATTATGGGCGTTTTTTCGGTCATCCAATTTGTAAAAGAAAGTTGTTTTTCTACAGCAGATAAACCAGCGTGATAAAAGCTGCTTTTAAAATTATTAGCCGTTAAGAAATTTGCAATTTCTACAGTTCTTTTTCTCGAATTAACATATACAATTGCGGGCAATTTTGTTTTGGTAAAAATTTTCAGCAAACGGTTTAATTTATCTTCGACAGTAAAAATTTGATATGCCAAATTGTTTCTTATAAACGATTTTTTAAAAATTTTAGGGCTTTTTAAATCTAGATTTTCTTGTATATCATTTAAAACTCTTTTGTTTGCCGTTGCGGTTAGTGCTATAAAATTTACGTTTGGTTTTAAGTCTCTTAAAATTTTTATATTTCTGTAAGATGGTCTAAAATCATGGCCCCATTCAGAAATACAATGTGCTTCATCTATAGCAATTAGGTTAACGTTTACTTCTTTTAGTTTTTGTTGTATAAAGGCAGACTGCAATCTTTCTGGAGAAATATACAAAAACTTTATATTGCCAAATTTTATATTGTCGAAAAGTGTAATAATTTCGTCTTGTTTTATTCCAGAAGAAATGG
>CAYWOM010000334.1:0-2863 GCA_964459905.1 uncultured Polaribacter sp.
AACGAAGGTATGGGTTTAAACGTTAAAGATGTAGATGCATCTAAACGATTTTTATCTGCTTTAGCTGGCATAACAGATCCAGAAAAGAAAAGAAAAGCAATTGGTAATTCGTTTATTGAAGTTTTTGATGACGAAGCACATCTAATTAAAGATGTAAAATGGTTGGCACAAGGTACTATTTATCCAGATGTAATAGAGTCTGTTTCTGTGAATGGTGGACCGTCTGCTACTATTAAAAGTCATCATAATGTAGGAGGATTGCCAGATTTTATGAAGCTAAAAATTGTAGAGCCTTTGCGAATGATTTTTAAAGATGAAGTAAGAAGAGTAGGTGCTTCTATGGGAATTGATTCAGAACTATTAGGACGCCATCCTTTTCCTGGACCTGGTTTAGGAATAAGAATTTTAGGAGACATTACTGCCGAAAAAGTACGTATTTTACAAGAAGTAGATGCTGTTTTTATAAACGGATTAAAAGAAGATGGCTTGTATGACAAGGTTTGGCAAGCAGGCGCTATGCTATTGCCAGTTAATTCTGTAGGAGTTATGGGAGATGAAAGAACCTATGAAAAAGTAGTAGCACTAAGAGCTGTAGAAAGTACAGATGGTATGACGGCAGATTGGGTAAATTTACCTTATGAATTTTTGCAGAAAACATCTAATAATATAATAAATAATGTAAAAGGTGTAAATAGAGTTGTATATGATATTAGCTCTAAACCACCTGCAACAATAGAATGGGAATAGAACATATGAAGCATTTAAAAATTTTTATTTTTTTCTGTATTTTAACCTTTACCGTTTCTTGCGGTCAACAAAAGAAATACATAGAATATAGTGTTAAGGAAGGAGAAACAATGAGAGTCATAGCCGAAAATTTGGATATGAAAACTAGAGATTTATTGCGTCTAAATCCGGGTGTTAGCAGAAAACCAGATGTAAATACAGTTATTGTTATTCCTAATAAAAAGAAAACAAAAACTACTCAAAATAAAGTAGAAGACCCTATTAAAGATATTGTTAAAGAAGAACCTACTGAAGCTGAAATTAAAGAAACTAAAGAAAAACTCTTAGAAGAATTAAAAAAGAATTTTGTAGTTTATGAAGTAAAAAAAGGAGATACTTTTTATAGTTTAACTCGTTTCTACAATCTTACACAAGAAGAAATGATTTCTTTAAATCCTGAATTATCAGAAGGATTAAAAACAGGGCAAATTATAAAAATAAAGCCAATTAAAGAAGGCGATGAGGTTGAAGAAAATGCTATTTACGAAGATACTATCGACACTAGTATTTCTTTAAAAGTAGCATTAATGCTGCCTTTTAAAGCCCAAAACTATGATTCTATTTCTCATGAGAAAATTTTTAGCAAAAGCACTTCTTTAATAAACACGGTTACCGATTTTTATTTAGGAGTACAAATAGCAGTAGATTCATTAAGAAACAAAGGTTTAAATATAGAGTTAAATGTCATTGATACTCAAAAAAATAGCAGTCAAATAAAATCGATTATTACACAATATAATTTAAATAATAATGATGTAATTATAGGACCTTTATATTCTGAAGAAGCAACTATTGTCGCGAGTCAAGTTAATGTTCCGGTTGTTTATCCTGTTTATTCTAAAAACCAATCTAAATTTTCTTCTTCTAAATTGATTAAAACATCACCAGAAAAAACAATCTTTAGAGATGAGTTGGTTACTTATATTAAAGATAATTTTAAGGGTGGAAACCTTATTGTTGTTGGAGATGGTAAAATGAAATCGAATCTCTCTAGCACTTTTATTAAAAAATCTTTAGAAACAGACGATTATATTTCTATAGTACATGTTTTAAAGCCAAAAGATGGGTATATAGCCAAAGAAAAGTTTTTACAAATTCTAAAACCAAATACAAATAATTGGGTTGTTTTAACTACGAACAATAATATTATAGTTGAAGACGCTATAAATAGTTTAATAAGTTTGCCAGATTTTACCAACGTTAAAGTTTTTACCTATGATAAAGCAAAAGCTTTTGATAGCGTAGATAATTTAAAACTTGCTAAAATAGGTTTTACTTATGTAAGTGATGATTATGTAGATGAAGCATCTCTATCAACACAATTATTTAACAAACAGTATTATAAAAAAAACAACGCGCTGCCTTCTTTTTATGCCACAAAAGGTTTTGATATTACTTATGATATTTTAATGAGATTGGCCTCTGGAAATAAGTTAAAGGAAACCTTTAATCAAGGTGCCTCTTTTAGAGTAGAAAGCAAGTTTGACTATATCAATAAACCTTTTGGAGTTTCCGAAAACAACGGTTTATTTATTTTGCAATACAAAGAAGATTTAACTTTAATAAGATTAAAGTAAATTGGTTATAAAATGTTTTAAGTAAGATGTAAAAAGTAATTTAATTCGGCATACAATGGAGAAAAGAAAACTACGCATAAACGGACATTCACATTTACTGCCTTACCCAGAAGAAATTCCTAATTTTATGAAGGAAAAAGAAATTTTTTGGGTAGATGATGAGCGTAAGCACATGTTACAAAAAGGATGGAAACGCCCAGTAACAGATTCTAGTTTTTTTTTAGATGAGAAATTATTGTGGATGGAAAAAAATAAGTTAGACCATGCAGTTGTTTTAAACCTTTCTCAATTATATGGTAATGGTTTGCGTTTAGAAGAAATGAAAAAAGCGTTGCGTTTTCAGAACGATTTTAATGCAAAAGTGCAAAAAACTCATCCCGATAAATTTACCTGTGGTTTTGTTGTACATCCAGGTTTTATTTATGGCGCACTTTATGAAATGGAGCGTTGTGTAGAAGAATTAGGATTAAAAGTATTGTGTTTGCCAACACATTTTATGG
>CAYWOM010000335.1:0-2859 GCA_964459905.1 uncultured Polaribacter sp.
CAATTCATTTTCTAAGTTTCTAACAACAACACCTAAACGATCACAATCTGGATCGGTACCAATAACAATGTCTCCATCTACTTTTTGTGCTAATTCCATTGCCATTTTTAAAGCTTCTGGCTCTTCTGGATTAGGAGAAACTACCGTTGGAAAATCTCCGTTTGGTACACGTTGTTCTTCAACAATATTTACATTAGTATAACCAGCACGTTTTAAGGTTTCTGGTATCGCGGTAATTGATGTTCCGTGTAGCGAAGTAAAAACAATGTTTAAGGCTTGTCTTGCCGCATCAGAAGTTTCAAAACTTCCGTTTTTTACAGAAGCATTGATAAAAACTTCATCAATATCTTTTCCTATATATTGAATTAAATCTGAATTTGCTTCAAACTTAATTTCAGAATAATCTAAACTATTTATTTCCGCAATAACACCTGCATCTTGTGGCGGAACTAATTGTCCTCCATCTTGCCAGTATACTTTATATCCATTGTATTCTGGTGGATTATGAGATGCTGTTAGTACAATACCACAATGGCAGTTTTAATGTTTTAATGCAAATGATAATTCTGGTGTAGGTCTTAATTCTTCAAATAAGTAAACTTTAATACCATTAGCAGAAAACACATCGGCAACTAATTTACCAAAAGTGCTACTGTTGTGTCTACAATCGTAAGCAATGGCCACTTTTAATTCTTCGTTAGGAAATGATTCTTTTAAGTAGTTACTTAAACCTTGTGTGTTTTTTCCTAGTGTATATTTGTTAATGCGGTTAGTACCCAATCCCATAACACCACGCATTCCACCAGTTCCAAATTCTAGATCTTTATAAAAACTTTCCTCTAACTCTTTTGGGTTAGAAGCGATCATATCTTTTATTTGTTGCTGAGAGTCTGCATCAAAAGTTGGAGTTAACCAAGCATTTACGCGCTCTAAAATTTCTGGCTTTATATGTATCATGGGTATATGTATTTGTAGTCAATAAAAATGTTAAACAAAAATAAACAATTCGAAATTTGAAACCGACTAACTAGACTATAAATTCTAGGAGTTAAGCTAAATTCAAATTTTCTTTAATAAAATAACGTTGCTGCTGTCGGTTTGATCGTAAAATAAGTTCTCCTAAAAAGCCAGCAATGAAGAATTGCGAGCCTATAATCATGGTAGATAGTGCAATGTAAAATTGTGGTCTATCTGTAATAAGGCGTCCTGTTGGATTTAAAAATAATTTATCTATGCCTAAATAAAACGAAAAACCGAAGCCAATAATAAACATAATGACTCCAAGGGCGCCAAATAAATGCATTGGTCTTTTTCCAAAATGAGAAATAAACCAAATGGTAATAAGGTCTAAAAAACCGTTTACAAAACGATTCATACCAAATTTTGTATGGCCATATTTACGAGCTTGGTGTTGTACTACTTTTTCGCCAATTTTAGTAAAACCTTCGTTTTTTGCTAAAACAGGAATGTATCTGTGCATTTCTCCGCTAACTTTAACGGTTTTAATTACTTTGTTTTTGTATGCTTTTAAGCCGCAATTAAAATCATGTAATTTTAATCCAGAAGTTTTTCTTGCTGCTGCATTAAATAATTTAGACGGTATGTTTTTTGTTACAACATTGTCATAACGTTTCTTTTTCCAGCCAGAAATAAGATCAAAATCTTCTTTGATAATTAAGTTGTATAGTTCTGTAATTTCATCTGGATTGTCTTGTAAATCGCCATCCATAGTAATTACAACAGCGCCTTGTGCCAAATTGAAACCAGCATCTAAAGCTTGACTTTTTCCATAATTTTTTTGAAAACGAATACCTTTTACAGATTTGTTTTCTTCGGATAATTTTTCAATTACATTCCAAGAACCATCTGTGCTGCCATCATCAATAAAAATAATTTCATATATATAGCAATTGGATTGCATAACTTTTGCAATCCAATTGTGTAATTCTTGTAAAGATTCTTCTTCGTTAAGTAATGGTATTACTACCGAAATATCCATATCTATTTTGTTGTAAAGTTGTAATGTTAAAAAGTTAGAACGTATTAAAATAACGGTCTAACTTTTTTAAACATTTTGTACTATAATTAATAGTTTTCTTCTTCTGTTTTTTTCATTATTGCGGCAACTATTGCCGAGATTATAAAACCAAAAAAAGCAGATGAAGCTAGAATTACTGCAGATAAAATAGCTGGACTTTGAAATTTTTCTGTCATAGCTAAAGCAGCTTCTATTTGTTCTTCAGTCATACCTGCATCTACCCATTTTTGTTGTTCAACATCTATCGCTTGTTGTTGAAAAGTAGGGTCTATTACATTCATAAACAATAATGTATAAACTAAAGCTATAACTGCACTAATCATTGTAATTCCTAATCCTATTTTTACGCCTTGTCCCCAAGAAATAAACCCGCCATTTGCTGATTTATATGTTTTAATACCAATTACAATAAAAACAATCATTGCTACAAAACTTATAACACTGTTTATCCACTGATATTCTAATAAACTGCCCATTGCAAATAGAATTAAGTGAACAACAACACCAATAAGTCCTAGATAAAGACCATTATTTAAAATAATATTTTTACTACTTACTTGATTTTCCATTTTTATTTTTAATTTAGTTGATTATACAAATATATTCATTTCGTTGAGATAGTTTTAATTTTTTAAAAAAAGTTCAATAACAATCAAAACAATTAATTAGTATTCAAAGGATTAAAAATGTTACAAAAAAATTACTATATTTTTATTTGTTTACACAAAAATAGATTGTAAATTTGCAACGGCAAGTCCTACACAACTAGCTCCCTTTGAATCCTCCAGGGCGGGAACGCAGCAAAGGTATTAGGTTGTAGC
>CAYWOM010000336.1:0-2856 GCA_964459905.1 uncultured Polaribacter sp.
CTTTTAAATAAAAAGGTTCAAAATAAGCGACATTTTCTATGTCGCTTTTTTTGTACTTATTAAAAGATAATTTTGCCATTTCTTTTGCTGATGGAAATTTATCATCTCTAAAAACAGCATTCTTGTGCGTAATTTTTTCTTTACATTTCTGAGCACCATCACCTAAAAAATAAACTTTTTCTTTAGATAGATATTCAACAAAAGAATTTTCGTCAATAATTTCTGCTTTAATTTCTCTTATTTGTTGGTGATTTTTATTAAATACTGCTGAGTATACTTCCATTCTTCGAGCGTCTAGCATTGGTATAATAATGCCTTCTTCTTTAGTAATAGCATGTGCTAAAGAATTTAAAGTGCTTATGGCTATTAATGGTTTATCAAAAGCAAAACAAAGCCCTTTTGCAGCAGAAACTCCAATTCTTAAACCTGTATAAGAACCTGGGCCTTTACTAACGGCAACTGCATCTATTTGATTTACAGAAATAGAAGCTTCTTTTAAAATAGTATCAATAAAAGGATGTAATACTTCTGCATGCGAATAATTACCATTGTTTAATTCTTTTATTGCTAAAACAGTTCCGTTTTTTGCAATACTTA
Organism: uncultured Polaribacter sp.; assembly: GCA_964459905.1. GTDB lineage: Bacteria > Bacteroidota > Bacteroidia > Flavobacteriales > Flavobacteriaceae > Polaribacter. Next base: position 598 of record CAYWOM010000336.1, read on the forward strand.
CAGAACAATTTTTGGTTGCTGTTTCTATGTTAAGGATAATTGCCAATTTGTAATTTTTTACAAAGATAGTGTTTCGGTAAAAAAAAACCCTTCAGGTTTTAAAAACCTAAAGGGTATTGTAAAAAAAATATAAAAATTACTCTAAAACTAATTCTCCAGAATAAAATTGTAATACTTTGGTTTTAAAAACATAGTCGTATTTAGAACGAATCATAGTTCCTTGTGCATTTACCAGCCTAGTTCTTACCAAATCAAAATCAAATAAAGTCATAGCACCATAGTTGTATCTTTCTTGTGCATTTTTAAAGGCTTCATTTTGCGCTTCTAAAGAAATATTTGATGCTTCATAAACTTTTAAAGCAGATCTAACATCTAAAAAAGCTTGTTCTATAGTTTGTTTTAAAGTTAGTTTTTCGCTTTCTAACCTTGTCTCAGAAATTTCTTTATTTATTTTAGATTGCGCAACTCTATTTTTAGTTTGAAAACGATTAAAAATAGGAACATTTAAAGATAAGCCAACTTGGTAACTTAAGTTAGTATCTAATTGATTAGAAAAACTATTATTAATTATAAATGGCACTCCATCTACTAAACCATTAATAATATCTGGCTGACCAAAAACAGTATTGTAAAAACTATTTGCTCCAAAAGAATAACTTAACGTAGGTAAAAAAGCTCCTTTTGATATTTCAATATTTAAACCTGCATTTTCGATTGCTAATTTTGCCCTCTTAATTTCTGGCATTCTAATTAAAGATTTATCATAAACGGTAGCAGAATTTTTATATAATAAGTTTGAAGAAGGAGAGCCAACATTAATAGATGCTATGTTAAAATTTTCTACAGAAACTTGAAGTAATTGAGCTAAGTTTAATAAGGCTAAATCTAAAGCGTTTTCTTGTATTATAACATTTTGTAAATCGGTTGCTGCTGTAGATTGAAAATTTAATAATTCTCCTTTTGCTATAACACCCGCTTCAAACCTATTTTTTGCAGCTTCAATTTGCTTTTTACTGATTTCTGCTTGAACTTTTGCTACTTCTAAATTTTCTCTAGCAAACAAAATATTTAAGTAGCCATTTACAACAAATAGCGATATGTCATTTTCTATTTTCTCTAAGTCTAATAAGCTAGATTCTACACCTAATTGAGCTTGTTTGTATGTATTTGTATTTCTAAAACCATTAAATACTACACCATTTCCATTTAACCCAAGAGATAGATTATATCTATCAGCTGAACTTCTAGTATTATCGCCTCCAGTAGATAGTCCAAAATTAGCAGAATTACTTACTGATCCGCTAAAAGCGGGTAAGAAATTTCCTTTAGCAATAGCTACATCTTTTTTAGCCAGTGCTACACTTAATTTATTTTGCTGAATAGAAATATTTTTTTCTAGCGCTTGGTCTACACATTGTTTAAGAGTCCATTCTTTTTGAGAAAAAGTAACAATTGACGTTAATAAAGCTATGAATAAGGTTAGTTTTGTTTTCAAAATTTTTTACGTTTTATGGTTTCTTTTGGTTGATTTTTACAAGGAATAAATAAAACAAGAAAGCACTAAACTAGTTGATAAATAGATACTTATGTTTAAGTATTGATTATTTAATTACTTAAACAAAAGCTTTTCTTTACAAATAGTAAATCCTTCTGTGTTTTAATATTTTTTATAAGACGACTAAAAGTAGAATATGTTACAGTAAGCTAGTCTTATTGAAAAGTTAAATTTTTGCTTTCTTGCTATATCTATAAATTACAAAGAACAATGTTCCTATTAAAAGGTAAGGGAAAACCATTAAATAGGTAATACCATTGTTAACTCCTTCTGCCATAGGAATATCGCCATTTTCTACCACAGCTTTACACATTGCACATTGAGAGTGTGTGTTTTTTATTGAAAAAATCATCAATAACAAAACAAATAAATACTTTTTTCTAGACATAATATGGTGCTATCATTACATATACTAAAACTCCTGTAATTGCTACATACAACCACAAAGGAAAGGTAATTTTTGCAATTTTTTTGTGTTGTGTAAAGTTACCTAATTTTGCCCTCATATACGTTGTTAAAACAAACGGAATAACAATTATTGATAATAAAATATGCGTAATTAAAATAAAATAATACACATATTTTATAAATCCTTGACCACCAAATGAAGTAGAATCGGATGTCATGTGGTAGGCTATATACAGCAATAAAAAGATAAGAGAACAAGCTATTGCAGTTGTATTTAGTTGTTCGTGTAATTTTCT
>CAYWOM010000337.1:0-2847 GCA_964459905.1 uncultured Polaribacter sp.
CTTCCACACCAGCACGAACAGTAACATCGATGAACTTGCCATCCTTTTGCTGTTCATACAACCTGGAGGTGAGAAATGGCCAGTGATGAGTAAAATTAGGGTCATTTTTATTGAGTTCTAAATACCCCTTTTTATTAAATGACATAGCAGCATGAAAATCCATCCGGTGGTTTATCAGAAACATGTCCAGATCACCATCCAGGTCATAATCAAAAAAATAAGCTTGATTAGAATAACCAGGATCATCCAGATTATAGAGTGATGCCTGTTCTACAAATGTCTCATCCTGATTATTAATATATAGTTTGTTTGCCTCTTCTAACAATCCATTATCTATCATTTTATCTACACGTTGGTTAATTCTGTCGTAAATAATTTCTCTATCGGCGGTTAAACCTATTTTTATCGAATTAAATAAACGTGGCGCTTTGGGTTTGTTTTTAAATGTTGAATACGGAATTCCGGAACCAATACAAATTTCTAAGGCTCTCATTAATCGATGCGGATTTTCGATAGCAATAGTGTTATAGGTTTCTAAATCTAGCTCTTTTAATTTTTTTTGAAGTGTTGCTATTCCTTCATTTTCTAATTGAGCAGTTAATTGTTTGCGAATGTTAGCATCTACTTCTGGGAAATAGTCTAAACCATTTAAAACGGCATCTACATACAAACCACTTCCGCCAACCATAATTTGAACTGGGTTTTTTAAAAAAAGCTCATTTAATTTAGAGAGTACATCTCTTTCAAAAGTACCTACATTATAATCCTCAAAAATACTTCTGTTTTGTATAAAATGATGTGTAGCAGCCGCTAATTCATCAGCATTTGGCACAGCAGTTCCAAGAGTCATTTCTTTGTAAAATTGTCTAGAATCGCAAGAAATAATATCTGCATTAAAAGCTTTTGCTAAGTGTATGCTTAAAGCAGTTTTACCAATGGCAGTTGGACCAACAATGGTAATTAAAGTGTAGTTGTTATTTGTTATCATGGATTTAATATACTACCGCAATTATAACAAAATTGGGCTTTTTCTTTATGTTTTTCCCGCAAACAATTTGGGCAAGATTGTGTATTTGTATCAGTAATAGAATTTGCATTTACAATTTCCGAACTAACAATACCGGTTGGTATTGCAATAATTGAGTATCCTAAAATCATAATAACGCTTGCAATTAATTGTCCAAAAGGAGTTTGTGGCGCAATATCTCCAAAACCAACAGTAGTTAATGTTACAATTGCCCAATATACGCTTCTAGGTATGCTTGTAAAACCATTTTCTTCGCCTTCTATCATATACATAATGGTTCCTAAAATGATGCAAACAATTACAACAAAAAATAAAAACACGGCAATTTTTGCTCTACTTGCTTTTAGTGCAAATAAAAGTTTATTAGAGGCACCAATATATCTTGTTAGTTTTAAAATTCTAAAAATACGTAATAAGCGCAACGCTCTTAAAGCTGCTAGGTTATGAGAACCTACTAAAATAAAAGATAAATACTTAGGTATTGTAGACAATAAATCTATAATACCATAAAAGCTAAAAATATATTTAAATGGTTTTTTTATAGATATAATTCTAAAAATATATTCAATAGAAAAAAGTATGGTAATAATCCATTCAGAGATGTTTAAAAAGGTATGATATTTAGTATCAAAACTTTCGATACTTTCTAGCATTACCAAAACAATACTAGCTATGATAGCAATTAAGAGAACAACATCAAAAATTTTACCTTCTTTAGTATCTGCTTCATATATTATTTCATGAAGCCGTTGTTTCCAAGAATTTTTTTTATCGGTTTTATTCAATTTCAATTTTTTTCCAGTACAATACTACAATTTTTTACTGAATTTTTTTATTTCAAATCTACTTTCGAATTACTTTTTTCTAATAAATGTAAGTATTCTTTTATTTTAAATATATTGCTACTAAAACGTGAGGTTCTTTTTTTACCTTCTTGTTGTCTTACAATACTTCTAGCATAGCGTCTTATTTCATCTTTAGAAGTTAAAATAATACCAGGAATTGGGGTGCTTTTTCCGTCATCATCTTTTGCAACCATTGTAAAATAAGAAGAATTACAATGTTTCTTTTTACCCGTTCTAATGTTTTCAGACTCTACACGTAAACCTACCACCATAGAAGTTCTACCAGTGTAATTTATAGAAGCACTCATGGTAACCAGTTCGCCAACTTCAATAGGATTTAAAAAATCTACCTTATTTACAGATGCAGTAACACAATAATTGCCAGAATGTTTAGACGCACAAGCAAATGCAATTTGATCCATTAGATTTAAAATATGTCCACCATGAATTTTACCACTAAAATTAGAATGCGAAGGCAACATTAATTCTGTTATTGTTAGTTGAGATTCTTTAATGTGTTTAAACATGGTCTTCTTTTTTGTCATATTTCAAAAATACAATTATAATATATGGTGTCAATTTTTTTAATGCTCTTTTTAAAGTAAATTTGCAATGCAAAAAAAAGATTTCAACTATGAATTATATTTTATTCGATGGCGATGTTAGAACGTCTCTATTACCATTTACATATACAAAACCAGTTGCAGATATTAGAGTTGGTATTTTAACCATTAGAGAAAAATGGGAAAAATATTTAGGATTAACCACCACCACAATTACTGAAGAATATTTAGAAGAAAAATATCCAATGGTAGAAATGGACGAAAATATATTGATAAATGCCTCTTTTTGTCCGACTGAAAATTTAATTGAAAAAGTTAAAAATTTATCAGAAAATGAAGCGCTTTTTAAAGGTGATGACGTAATAGCATTTTATACTACAGATAACCAAGAGGAAGTGAATTTTGATACTTA
>CAYWOM010000338.1:0-2836 GCA_964459905.1 uncultured Polaribacter sp.
CTTCATTTATAGAGGTTCCGTAGCCACCATCTTTGGCACCTAATACAATATCAGTAGATCTAAAATGTGAATAATTGGGAGTAGGATACCCAATACCCTGTATAATATTTACTTTTCCTTCATCATATAAAGATTGTATACTGCCTGTACCCGTCATATTAGGATTTAAATAGGCACGTTGATTATCTGGTAACGATGCATCTAGCTCTGTTGTTAATACGCTTTTTGGTAGATGTATGGTAGGTCTATTTAAAACATAATTATCAAATTGATCAAAAGGAACAACGGTGTTTAAACCATCGTTTGCACCTCGCATTTGTACAATAACTACATGCCTGCCTTTAAACTCGTCTGTGGTTAGCAGTTCATTAAATTCAAAAAGATTCATAACACCTTTAACGGCCATACCGTTTAAAGTTAAAGGCACCATAGATAAAGGTGCTGCTATTTTTAGAAAATCTCTACGTTTCATAAGTTTATAGGGGTTTAAAAGATTTGATACTCTGGTGATTCTAAAAGTGCTAGAAATACATTTTTTATGGTAATTTCTACGTCTCCTCCGTCTGGGCTGCCGTCTTTATAGTTTTTCCATGCAAATGCCCAATTAGTTTCCGAAAGCCCGCCTAATAAAACACTGTTGTAAAAATAATTATAACGTTCTGTACTTAATGGTTTTACCAAAGTAATTTCTAAAATTCTAAGCATTAAACGCGGCATTTCTGTAGCCGCATTACCTGTTGGATTGGCATATAAATTAGCCAATATATCTGTAAAATAACCTGAGTTTTCTAAAAATTCGAAAGCATTAAATTGCCCATTTATGATACTATTTGAATTAGATACCCGATCTCTTGCATCTATTAGACTTACACCTAATTTGTATCTAGATAGAATGGTATTTACAGACACCCATTGCCTATCATAATCTGGTTCTTGGTAAATAGGCACAAAGCCTGCAACAGTTGTAGCATTAAAAAGGTTTACACCCCATGTTTTAGAAAAGTACCTTATGCCCGCATTATACATATAGCGGTAATTGGTAACCCTATTTACCGCAACAGTATCATATTGTATACGAAATAAATTGGTGGTTTGTAAAAATAAATCTAGAGGTGTTTTTATAAGACCTCCTTTATTTTCATCGCCAGAAATGGCATCATCTTCGTCGTAAAAATGTTTGCTTGCCAATAATTTTCTAACCCCTAATTCTAAATTATAATTATTTGCTTTTAGGTAAGTTGCTAGCGGTTGTATAATATCTGTTTCTACTTCACTTGAAATTTGCCCATGTACAAAAAAACGAAACAAGCGTCTTGCCAAAGATATAGCCGTATAATCTTGTGCAAAAACCATGTTTACAAAATCGTCTAATTCTCTTGGCATATCTGCATCGGTGGTAGCACCTGTTATGGTTTGGTTGCCAAAACGATGACTAAAGGTTTTATTACCTGTATCATGGTAACGAGTAGAATGACTACCTGTAGGAGTGCCGGTGTCTGGGTCTATAATTCCACGAGTAAAATCTATTGTAAAACCTGTTAGTACGCGGGCAGCTTGTTGTACATCGTGTTCTGTATACGTGGTATAATCATCGGCACCTACTTGGGTGCTTTTGGTAATGGTAAATAACTCTAAAAACTCTCTAGCAAAGTTTTCATTAGGGCTTGCTGCTTTGTTTAAATTATTATTTAAAAACGCATGCATTAAATTATCTACAGCGGCTTTGCGTGCAAACTCTTTATAACTGCCTTTTGCATAAATTAACAATAGGCTCCAATTATCGTAATTTAACAAGTAAGAACTGGCTGCTCTAGTAATAAAAATACTGTGTAAAAAAAAGCTTAATTTAAAACGAATGGTGGAAGATTCTGCGGCTTCATTAACATACCAACCAAAAACACTTCTTCTTTTTTCGCCTTCTTCATGGCCACTTTCTACTATTTTTGGACCCGGGTACATAATAGTTTCACCAGTATCATACCTACGTGGTTCTGTGTCTACAAACTCGTTAAAATTAGCTCCATTAAAATTAAAAAGAACGTCTAAAGCTTGGTCTACAGTTAGTGCTGCAAACTCATCTATACGTTCTTTAGTTACCTTATAAGTTGCTCTACGTAAAAGATGGTAGGCATTTTCGTAGCCCAAAACTGCGCTACCGCGGTGCGTAATACTTGCCATAAAATTGATGAAGGGTTTAGTGGTTATTAATTTATTTTTATTAATGTTTATAATTTAGGCTTTAGCCTTACTTTTTTAAAAAACAAGACAGTTAAAAAATTTAATTGTCTGTTGTTTTAATACTTGAAATTTATAAGTTAAACCATTAGACAAACCACATAATTTATTTAACGATAATAAAAAAACCCATACCCTAAATACGGTATGGGTTCTTTGTATTACTATACAAATAGTATATATATTTTTAAATACACTTTATGGTACTGTAAAATAACCTTTATTTAGTTATCTAACTGAGACCAAGTAGTACCATTACAGCCAAAAAAGTTAGTACCATTAAAAGAAATTTCTCCTGCTTTAGAACATGTACCACCTGCTGTTGCAGCAGCTGCAGCAGTATCTCCAATAATTACAGAACCATTTATATGCAACTTAGCCTCTGGTATTATACCAAGACCAACATTACCATTGTCTATTACCAAAGCTCCTAATACGGCTGCAACATCTGTTGTAACTTCTGGAATAACAGGTACAGTTTCATAAAGAGATACACCATTTCTAAAAAGCTCTATAGTTGTTGCTTTTTTTACTACTTTATATGCAGCTAGATTACCAGTTGATGTTGTAAAAACTTCTACCCCGTCAATAAAAAACTTTG